>JAQWXR010000025.1 GCA_029254375.1 Schleiferiaceae bacterium
CCGGAAATGCACCTGATGGTGGTTGATCACTCATTCTTACTCCTAGGCACCGACCATGTGGTCAATACCCAACTGGACTACCTCGATCCTGAGGCCTTTTCTGAAGATCAAGCCGTAGAAGCCTTGAAGAACTCAGAGAACTTCGATGGCCTCCTTTTTTTGCCTCCTTCCCAAAATGGAGATCCGGATTTCATCTTGCGCAATGCCCGTCTATATTCCAAAAATGATGTCCCCATGGAGGTGGTTCGACAGTTAGAAGGAAGTCTAGAAAATGCGGCCACGGAAGAAAAACTGAAGCTCAATGGAGTGGATCCCGCCCTGGTCGCCCAAGCGCAAACCTCCGTGTCCATCAAAACCCTTGACCTCACTGAGTCAGGTGCGGAAGAGAGTGCGATTGGTCTCAAAATGGCCCTCGGGTTTGGTGCAGGCTTCTTTGTTTACATCTTCACTTTCCTTTATGCCGCACAAATCATGCGCGGTGTCATTGAAGAAAAAACCTCCCGCATTGTCGAAGTCATTATTTCCTCGGTCAAACCAAGTCAGTTAATGCTTGGAAAGATTCTAGGTATTGCAGCCGTTGGCCTTGTTCAATTCTTCATTTGGGTCATCCTCACCGGGGGTATTTTACTTGCGGTCTCGGCGGCAGGATTAATGAGTCCAGACGCCGCCGAACTCGCGGCGAATCCCGCGGCAAGTTCTGTCATCCCCTCGGAAATTACAGGCACCCTCCAGTCCTTAGACGTCCCCTTGCTTTTGGGATCTTTCCTTTTCTACTTCTTAGGTGGATACTTGCTATACGGCGCTTTATTTGCAGCCGTCGGAGCGGCGGTGGATTCCGAAACGGATACGCAGCAATTCATGCTTCCATTAACCATGCCCTTGGTTATCACCTTTGTATTGGCCACCCAAATCATCGAGAATCCAAATGGTCCCGTCGCCTTCTGGTTGTCCATTCTGCCCTTCTCTTCTCCAATTGCCATGATGATCCGACTTCCTTTTGGTGTGGAATGGACTGAATTAGCTCTGAGCATGGGCCTCCTGATCGCTGGATTCCTTTTCACCACGTGGATTGCAGGACGAATCTATCGGATTGGCATCCTAGCCTACGGAAAGAAGGTAACCTACGGGGATTTGTGGAAATGGATTCGAATGAAGCCCTAACTTTAGTCCATGACCATGAAAGATCTTTTGGATTTTGTGATTCTGAGCTATGGTTCAGTATCCATCACCGTGTTCAACTTGCTGGAGGTTTTCTTCATCTTAACCTTAGCACGCACCTTTACCTTCCTGATTCGTCAGGCATTCAACCGCGCCGTCCGACAACGTCGGGTCGATCGAGGTACGGCCTATGCCCTACGTCAGCTGGTTAACTATGTCATTTGGATCATTACGATTCTATTTACCCTTGATTTTTCTGGGGTCGAAGTAACGGTCATTTTGGCCTACTCCACGGCTCTTTTTGTAGGTTTGGGATTAGGCTTGCAGGACACCTTCAAGGATTTTATTTCTGGAATTATCCTTTTAACGGAGCGCAGCGTCACCGCAGGAGACATCATCGAAATTGATGGGCTTGTTGGAAAAGTTAAAGAGGTCGGCCTCCGCACGACCAAGGTGATGTCTCGCGATGACATTGCGGTTATCCTTCCCAATAGCCAACTGACCAACCAAGGCGTCATCAATTGGAGCCACCAGCATGCCGCCACGCGATTTCATGTCGAAGTCGGTGTGGCATACGGAACGGACACGCGTATGGTTGAAAAAGTGCTCTTAGAATGCATGGCCTCCATGGCTGATGTGGATGACGATCCAGAGCCGAGCGTTCAATTCCGAGATTTTGGCGACAACTCCCTCATGTTCCGAGCCAACTTCCATAGCAGCAATCTCTTTCGAATCGAGTTCACTAAATCTGAACTTCGCTTCGCAATTGATGCGGCCTTCCGCAAAAACAATATCACGATTGCTTTCCCACAAATGGACGTATGGATTCGCAACCAACCGACATCCTAGCCGTTTTTGACCTCGGCACGAACACGTTTAACCTCCTCGTTCGTGACGAGGTAGGGCGGGTGCTGCGAAGTGAAAAAATACCGGTGAAGTTAGGTGCAGGTGGATTGCGGGCCGATGAAATCGCTCCAGATGCCGAAGAACGTGCCGTTGAGGCAATGCATCAGCTCAAGCGTTGGGCGCAAGAAGCCGGTGCCACTCGCGCATATGCGTTTGCCACCTCGGCCATGCGAAGCACACGAAATGGTCAAGATGTAGCCGCGCGAATTGAGAGAGAAACGAGCATCCCAGTGAATATAATCGATGGCGATCAAGAGGCCGCCTTCATTGCTGAAGGGGTGGCTCAGGCTTGGCCTGAGCGCAGCGAAGTCCGGCTTATTATGGACATTGGGGGCGGAAGTACTGAGTTTATACTACTCGATTCCCAAGACGTTCAGTTTGCCGCTTCCTTTTCGATAGGAGTCACCCGATTGGTCGAGCGTTTTGCCCCTTCGGATCCACTTTCAGCAAAAAACCGAAAGGAGATACAAGACCATATCCAATCTACCTTGGAACCACTTTGGGAAGCCCTTTCCCATCTTCCATGTGAAACCATCATCGGCTCCTCTGGCTCCTTTGACACCCTGTTCAACGTGACGGCCCAACGGCGCAATCACGAAGAATTGCCGGTGGGAACCGTCCAAGCCGAGTTTGATCTCTCCACGACACAAGAAACCTTAGATATTTTAGTCAATTCTACTAAAATGGAACGGCTTTTGATGCCTGGTATGTTGGAAATGCGCGCTGACACACTCCACGTGAGCGCTTTGCAAATTCAAACAGTAGTTAAGCATCTCTCCATTAAATCTATGCTGTTGAGCACCTTTGCCTTGAAAGAGGGCGTGTGGAATAGCTTGCAAGAACCCCAATGTCCATGGCGCGCATCCTGGTTGTAGAAGACGAAAAAGCGATCCGCAACGTATTGCGGAATATTCTCGCGAATGAGAATTCAGCGCATGTCGTTTCTGAAGCGGAGGATGGCGAGCAGGCCGTCCAAATCCTCAGTGAATCAACCTTTGATCTCGTTCTTTGTGACATCAAGATGCCAAAAAAAGACGGGCTTGAAGTGCTTGACTTTGCCATGGAGCATTTTGGGGATACCCCATTCGTGATGATTTCTGGCCATGGTGATTTGGACACTGCGGTGCAATGCATCCGCAAAGGTGCTTACGATTACATCGCGAAGCCCCCCGATTTAAATCGCCTATTGACCACCATCCGTCAAGCGCTTGATCGCAAGAAATTGCTTCAAGAAAATGGGCGCCTTCGTAAAAAAGTCGAAAAGCGCTTCACCATGGTCGGCAATTCCGAAGCCCTTGAATCCGTGCGTGCTATTGTTCGAAAGGTGGCCCCTACTGACGCCCGTGTACTCATCATGGGGCCGAATGGCTCAGGTAAAGAAATTGTGGCCAATCAAATCCACCAACTTTCCGCACGATCTAAGCAGGCGTTCGTTGAAGTGAATTGTGCCGCAATACCGTCAGAATTGATCGAATCCGAGCTTTTTGGCCATAGTAAAGGGTCATTTACGTCAGCCATTAAAGATCGCAAGGGCCAGTTTGAATTGGCTGACGGAGGAACCCTCTTTCTCGATGAAATTGGAGACATGAGCCTCTCGGCACAAGCCAAAGTCCTTCGCGCACTTCAAGAAAACCAAATAACTCCTGTCGGAGCTGGCAAGTCCATTACCGTCAATGTGCGCGTGCTAGCCGCCACGAATAAGGACCTAAAAAAGGAGATAGCAGCGGGGCGCTTCCGTGAAGACCTCTATCACCGGCTCAGTGTCATCGTGATCGAGGTCCCCTCCTTGAACGATCGAAGGGAAGATATTCCAACACTTGTAGAGCACTTCTTAGACCAATTAGCCGAGGATGGTCTCAAGTCTTTTAGCGCAGGGGCAATGGAACATATTCAAACCATGGATTGGACCGGCAACGTGCGACAGCTGCGCAATGTCGTAGAGCGTCTGCACATTTTAGGTGGGAATCCCGTCACTGCCGACGAGGCCGAGCGCTTCGCCTGAGTTAGATTTTGGCCTCGCGCGCTAGCTTCCGTCGCTCCATGCCCAAATAAAAACGAAGCGTCAACCATATGGCGCTAATCGTCAATCCAATGGCTAAGGCCGACCAAACGCCCACCGCGCCCCAACCCAGGGTATGCCCAAAGTACCATTCCAACGGCAGGGCAACGAGGTAGTAGGCCACAAACGTAATCGCAGTAGGCACGCGGACATCTTGAATTCCTCTTAGAGCACCGAGTGCGGTCGCTTGAATCCCATCCGAAATTTGGAATATAGTGGCAATAATTAGCAGAGCCGCTGCGCCAGCCACCACTTCGGCATCGTGCGTATACGCCCATGGCAACTGGTTTCGGAATAAGAAAAATATCAAAGCGGTTAACGTCATGAATATCACCGTGATTCCGAATAAACTTGTTCCAGCTGCCTTCGCAGCGGCCACATCTTTGCGGCCCATATTCTGGCCAATTCGAATCGTTGCCGCTGCCCCCAATCCCGTCGCCGCCATGTAGGAAATCGAGGCTAGACTTATCGCTACTTGATGGGCAGCTAATGGTTTAGCTCCAAAAGTTCCGATAATCCATGCCGAAGCGGCAAAGGCGCTCACTTCAAAAATGTACTGAAATCCCGAAGGGATGCCAATTTTGAGCAAAGCGCGAATTGGCAAGTTGGTCACCTTGGCTGCCAACCAATCGGAGGGGTCCGCCTTCCCGCGTCGCAAGACAAACCACCAGGCAGCCGTCATCATGTAGATCCGAGCAAGGAATGTGGCTATTCCAGCACCCACGATGCCCCATGCAGGGAAAAAGAACCAGCCGTAGATGAAAAAGGCATTCAAAACAATATTGCCCAGATTGCCGTACAAAGAGATTCGCATGGGCGTTTTGGTGTCCCCCATCCCTTCCAAATATTGCTTCGCCGACATGAATAGCATGAAAGGCAGGTAGGAGGCCATCACGATCCACAAATAGCTACGTGCCTCATCGACGACAGATGCTTCTTGGCCTGTATATTGAACACCCCAAAACAATAGCAAAGCAAACAAGAACATGAGGCCACTCATTGCGGCATTCACAACGGTCGCATTTTTGAGCAATCGCACAGCTTTGAAGGGGCGTGCCTGACCAAAGGCATGCGCCACCATGGGGGTTAAGCCATAGGCCATGCCAATACCAAAAACAAGGGGAACGGAAGCAATCGAACTCGCCAAAGAAACAGCCGCTAAAGGAATGGTTCCCAAAGCGCCCACCATCATGGAATCAGCTACACTCGCAGCAATATGGCCTATCTGACCAACGATGACTGGCAGGGCGAGAGGAATATTCTCACGCCACTGGAAATCCCATCGCATTACTCTTCCATCGCCTCGTAGCGCTCCACTTCACGTGTGTAGAACTTGTTCGCTTCGTCGAGGAGCTTGGACATCTCATCGGTCAATTCCGTCTCATCTTCTCCTTCGATATCGTCGAGCCACTCTACTTCATCACTGTCGCTGTCGCTGTCCAAATCCATCACAAAACGGGGGTATTCCGTGTGAATGATGTATACATTTTCGGGATGATCGGTGTTGTCGCCAACGAGAAATTTTGGAATTGCCATGACCGTAAGGTATTATTGAATTGCTTCCCGAAGGTACGGCAGAGCCGCAGTACATTTAAGGCGTGAAGGTCCTCTTTTTTGCACGCCGAACCCTTCACCGCCAACCCGGCGGGGATCGAGTGCATTTACTAGAAACGATGCGCGCTATCGAAGGGCAAGGCCACGAAGTCGCTCTCGTCTTAGAAGAATCTGAGCTTAAAAAACGCCTCGCTCAAGAATCTTGGGATGTCTTGCATTCCTTCAATATGGGACGTCTTGCAGATCAGTACCCTTGCTATGCCGCTAGAAAAGCCAATCCCCGCCTAAAGTGGGCGATTTCAACCGTTTGGGTGGATTACAGCGCCTATGATGGTGATCGATCCTGGATGCTACGCATTCTACCTGCTGAATGGAGGGAATTTGCTAAACTCATAGGGCGAGCCCTATTCAGTCAAGACCGCTGGCCAGCTTGGCATCTACTTTGGATGACTCATCCGATCAAACAAATAGCCTGGGCCGCCGACATCCTTTTTTGCAGCACAGAAATTGAAGCCCAACGCGTGCGCCAGGCCACCGGGCTCGGCGCATCTGTACATGTGGTCGTCCCAGGGACCGACCACTTCGAATTAGCGCCCCCTGTGGCATTTCGCAAAGACTGGGTTGTATTGGGGCGCATTGAAGGATTGAAAAATCAAATTGCCGCTGTTGAAGCGTGGATTCAGCTCAAGGGTCGAGGGTTCCACGAAGGCTTGCGCATCATAGGCGATGCGGCCCCAAATCACGGACGCTATGTGCGCGCCCTGAAAAAAACTATCGCCCGGGCGAAGTCGCTCGGGGTGAATATTACCTGGGAGGCCGGGGTGCCCGCCGAGCAGGTGCCTTCCATCTTAGCAGCATCACGGGGTGTGCTTATCCCCTCCCTCTTTGAGACCTTTGGACTGAGCGCCCTTGAAGGCTTGCGTGCTGGGAATCATGTTGTGCTTTCCTCTGCCGCCGAGTCTGCCACGTTGCTAGCCCCTTGGGTTTATTTGGCTAGCCCGAAGCCTAGCCATTTGGCCGATGCCGTCCTGCTCGCACAAAATCAATCCAAAGAATTGCTCCCATCGGATACATTCCGATGGAAGCAAGCAGGCACGGAGGTCCTCGCTGGCTATGCCCAGAGTGGGCATTTTATCGCTTTTACTGGATCTCGTGGAATGCCCAACCGCTATGGCGGCTATGAAGAAATGGTGGATCATGTGGGTCGCGGCCTAGCCGACTTGGGCCACCGGGTGTGGATTAGCACCTCTTCGGCTCATCCCGACCGAGATTTTCACTATCCCGGCATCCAGCGTACGAGGCATTGCGACCCCGAATCTTGGATGGGTTCCGCCGGCCAATTTGTCTATGACTGGAGAAGTCTTCGCGCCTTAAAGCCTTGGAAACCCGATGCGCACATCGCCCTGGGCACCACCAGCAGTGGGCCCTGGTTGCGTTGGAAATTTTGGCGAGGATCCAGCCCTTTGGCCGTTCACATGGATGGACTGGAGTGGATGCGCGGCAAATATTCGCCCGCTGTGCGATCATACCTGCGCCGGGCCGAAGCCTGGGCAGCCCGAGGCGCTCGCATACTCGTCTCGGACAACCCCGGCATTCGTGCTCATATTGAGCAGTACGGCCTGCCTGTCGCTGAAATTGCCTACGGAGTGGAGACTCCCTCTGAGTTGACGAATGAAGAAATGACTGGCGTACTCTCCCGCGCTGGACTGACCGCGGGCACATATGCCCTAGTGCTTTGCCGACTCGTACCCGAAAATAATGTGGATCTCACATTGGATGCCTTGTTGGATGAAGGTCCTGTGGCCGTTTTGGGTAACTGGTCGAATGCACACGCCGACACCCTCTTAAAGCTCTTTAGCTCCCACCCTAATTTCATTCAACTGAACGCCAACTTTGACCCCGATTTCACCCAAGCCCTTCGCCAAGGCTGCCGACTGTACGTTCACGGACATTCCGCCGGGGGAACCAATCCAGGGCTACTTCAAGCGATGGCAGCCGGCTGCCGAATTGCCGCCCATGACAATGTTTTTAATCGAGCGGTATTAGGATCCACTGCCGGGTATTTTTCTACGCCCCAAGAATTGCGTCAGCTCTGGCCTCAGGCAGGCCATCTTCCAACGTTTGAAGACCTAGCAAAGAAGTACTCGTGGGAGGCCGTTACCGCGGCCTATGCCGATTTGGCAAACGATTTAAAGGGCTAGGGGGCAATTGGTCCAGCTCAGAGAGCGTCTCACAGCCAGCGCTTCATGCCCAGAAGAGTGGCAACAATAATCTTGAGATCGAGGAGGAAAGACCAATTTTCGACATAGTATAGGTCTGCTTGGAGGCGAGCTTGCATGGAATTAGTATCTTTTTCACCGACGAAACCTCTCGCTTGAGCCAGGCCTGTCATCCCTGGTTTCACCCAGTGGCGAATGCCGTAGGCACGAATCGCTTGACCATAGGCTTCATGATCAGACGTCATGTGGGGACGAGGACCAACTAAACTCATGTCCCCTCGTAGAACATTCCACAATTGCGGGAGCTCGTCCAGATGCGTGAGGCGAAGCCAGCGTCCCAATGGGGTGATGCGATCGTCCCCCGTGGTGGCTTGACGGGTGCCATCGGCCTGGGGAACCATGGTCCGGAATTTCCAAATTTGGAACGGCTTACCCCGCCATCCAAAGCGTATTTGGCGGTAAAAAAGGCCTCCTTTTGGCGCCAAAAAAAGACCTAAAAGCAAGGTCATCCAGGATAAGAGCGCTAGAATACCCAAAATGGCGCCAAGGATATCCATCGACCGCTTTAACCAGGCACGAATTCCTTGACTCAGCGGCTCAGGGCGCAATTCTAAAATGGGTATATCACCCAAGGGAAGAATGCGCGTTCGCTGCGCTGCAAGCAGCCCCAAATCGGGGACAATTCGGAGCTTCAAGCCATGCGCATCCGCCCATTCTAAGGCGGCCACAGCCAAGTCTGGTGATACCCAAACCTCATCTATATCGGCGGGATTGAGCGCATCCAAATCGTGGCCTTGTACATGCCAACGGTAGCCGTATTCGGGATGTCGCTCTAACTCAGCGCGAACCCGCTCCCAAGGTCCAAGCGAACCCACCGCGGCAACCCGACGCAGCCCCTTTCCAAGCCGGTATCTCCGCCGCAGCGCATAGACCCAAAGCATTCGGAACATTGTCCCAAAAACCAAGTAAGCGGAGAGAAAAAGAACCAAAAAGGCGCGAGAATAAAATGTAGAGGTTTTCAAAGAGACCCCCCAAACTGCAATCAGTGCGGCATGAAGTAAAATCAAGCGATAAAATCTGGAAAGTACTGTTCGCACTTCAATCCCTGCAGGCAGACGATGGCTTCCCATTCCCATGGAAAGAGCCAACCACAAGAGCATAACCATTGAAAAAAGCGTCACGTACTGATCGTAATAGAGTGGATTTTCTGTGCGCAGATTTCCGAACAAAACCCGCGCAAAACCCAGAAACGATAAAGCTAAAAGCAGCCCATCGCCAAGGAGTAGGCCAGCTTCTGATGGGGAGGTGCGCGATCGGTCCATGATGGCCTTGAAGTTAACCCTAAATTTGAGCATGGCCTCGTGGACTCCGGATACTTCAATGACCTACCTCAAAGGGGTAGGTCCGCAGCGCGCACAAGCATTGGCCGCAGAGCTAAGTATCCGCAGTTTTGGGGATCTGCTGGAGCACTATCCATTTCGCTACATCGATCGTTCCGTGCTCTATACTCCGGGGCAAGCTCTTCCTGGTCCGGCCGAAATTCAGATTCAAGGGCAACTGAGCCAAATCCAATCGCAAGGCGGAGGAGCCAAAAAACGACTCACAGCGCAATTAATTGGCCCCGACGGTCACATCGACTTGGTATGGTTCAAAGGCATTCGCTGGCTTGAAAAAAGTCTCCAAGCCGGAGGACAGTATGTGGCATTTGGCCGAGTGACTGAGTTCTCCGGTCGAAAAAACATGGCCCATCCCGAGTTGGAAACCATGGCCTCTTTCCAGCAAAGCCCCTCACACGGGCTCTATCCCGTGTATTCGACCACGGAAAAATTAGCGAGCATGGGATTGCATTCCAGAGGGCTAAGCAAACTTATACAATCGCTTATTACCGATTTGCCAGCTCAAGGGCAAGATTGGCTGCCTGATGCATTGTGGCGCGGAGCTGCTTGGCCAAGTCACCTCGATGCACTCCGTGAAATGCATTTTCCAAAAAGCCCAGAGCTCCTCGCTTCCGCCCGAGCGCGCTTGGCTTTCGAGGAGATATTCTTGGACCAATTGGTCTTTGCCTATAAACGGCGAAGTTATTCGGCGCAGCGAAGCGGACTCGTTTTCGGGGCAGTGGGCAGTCGCTTTTTGGCATTTTATCAAGAGCATTTGCCTTTTGAATTGACCGGTGCGCAGAAAAGAGTGCTGAAAGAAATTCGAAAAGACACCGCCAGTGGCATGCACATGAATCGCCTCATCCAAGGAGACGTGGGCTCTGGGAAAACCATGGTCGCCTTCATGGCCTTGTTGATGGCCCTGGACAACGGCTATCAAGGCTGCCTCATGGCACCTACGGAAATTTTAGCCCAGCAACACTTTGCCAGTCTATCGGAATTCGCCGCGGCATTAAATGTGCGCATTGCCTTACTCACTGGATCCGTTAAGGCCTCTGACCGAAAGCCCATCATGAAGGACCTGGCATCTGGTGAGCTTCATCTGTTGGTGGGAACGCATGCTTTGCTCGAGGACCCCGTGCAGTTCAAAAACTTAGGCCTAGCCATCATTGACGAGCAGCATCGTTTTGGAGTCGCCCAACGCGCCAAATTGCGGGCCAAAAATGATCCGGCCCCGCACATCCTGGTTATGACGGCTACCCCTATCCCTAGGACCTTGGCCATGAGTCTCTATGGCGATTTGGACCTCAGTGTCATTGATGAGCTGCCTCCGGGGCGCCAAGCTATTCAGACCGTGCATCGCAATGATCACAATCGCTTAAAAGTGTGGGGCTTCCTCAAAGAGGAAATTGCCCGAGGCCGGCAAGTCTACATTGTCTATCCGCTCATTGAAGAAAGTCAGAAGATGGACTATAAAGACCTCATGGACGGCTATGAAAGTATTTGCCGCGATTTTCCTCGTCCTAGCTACGAAATCAGCATTGTCCACGGACGGATGAAGGCAGAAGACAAAGCCTGGGAAATGGGCCGTTTTGCGCGAGGCGAAACCCACCTCATGGTAGCCACAACAGTCATCGAAGTCGGGGTCAACGTGCCCAATGCGAGCGTGATGGTCATTGAAAATGCTGAGCGCTTTGGTCTAAGTCAGCTCCATCAACTTCGGGGTCGCGTGGGCCGTGGTGCTGAGCAGTCTTATTGCATACTGATGACTGGAGATACGCTGAGTGAAGGAGGAAAGGTGCGCATCGAAACCATGGTCCGCAGCAGTGATGGCTTTGAAATTGCGGACGTGGATCTTCAACTCCGCGGACCCGGAGATGTCATGGGCACCCGGCAAAGTGGCATGCTCGAATACAAAGTGGCCAACTTGGGTCAGGATCAAAAACTCATTGAGTGGGCGAGGGAAAAAGCCCGAGCCATCGTGGAATCAGATCCGGGCCTACATTCGCCAGAGCATTCGGGGCTTCGTTTGCGCTTTACAGACTATGCTCGAAACAAAATGGCATGGGGAACCATCGCCTAACTTGGCACGCTTTGTGCCCGTGAAAATCTAATGAAAATTCGTCCTCTCAAAATCCGTCCTTTTTGGCGATCTGTGCATATAACCCACCGATTTTATCGGGTGACTGGAGGCTATCGTTTCTTACTCGAGGGCTTCCGCAAATTGGGACTCGGCTTGCTCGGATTCATTGTCATCCTCTGGGCTGTGAATACGTATTTGGTGGATTTAGAATCTATCGCCCAATGGGTTACGCATCAATTGCCTTGGCCATCGGTGGTGCTCATAATGGGTCTTTCAGAGATTGTATTGGGCGTCCTTCCTCCCGACTTTTTTATCCTCTGGGCCTCCACTTTCACCTACAAATGGGCCATGGTAGGACTCCTTGCCACGGTATCTTATGGCGGAGGCCTGCTAAGTTATTTGATCGGTCGGGAGCTACATCGATTGCCGAAAATTAAAAACTTAGTCGATGTGCGCTTTGCAAAGCATTTTACTCAAATCAAACGATTTGGTGGTTTGCTTATCTTTTTGGCCGCATTGACTCCCCTTCCCTTCCCTCCTGTTTGCACTGTAGCGGGCGTCGTGGAGTTCCGGTTTCGGTGGTTCCTCTGGGTGGCTTCGGTGCGTTTTTTGCGCTTTTTCATCTACGCTCTCTTCATTTTTGGTTTTGTCTAAAACGAAATTGTCCACCGAGGCCATTTTTTTGATTCACCCCCTCTGAACATTCTCGGCAAAGCAGCCATAGGATGGCTGCAGTGAAGGCCGTATTTTTGTGCTATGCAGATTTCTAAAGACTGGCTCCACGACTACTTACCTGTAGCCATCAGCGCTACACGCATGGCCGAACTTCTGACCGCTACGGGTTTAGAAGTTGAAAAAGTTCACGAAGTGGACGCCCTACCTGGCGGCCTTCGAGGCGTCGTCGTGGGCGAAGTACTCACCGTGGATAAGCATCCCGATGCTGACCGCCTCAACTGCACCACCGTCTCCATCGGCGGCGAGCATCCCTTGGAAATCGTCTGTGGCGCCCCCAATGTTGCCGTAGGCCAAAAAGTGCCTGTAGCCACCGTAGGCTGCACGCTGTATCCTAGCGGATCCGAAGATGGCCTAAGCATCAAGAAGGGTAAAATTCGCGGCCAAGTGTCCGAAGGCATGATTTGCGCCGAAGACGAGTTAGGCCTAGGGCCATCCCATGACGGCATCCTAGTTCTAGACCAATCTGCAGTCGTAGGCCAGCCGCTGAGCGAGCACCTCGGCTTGGAGAGCGATACCGCACTTGAAATTGGGCTTACCCCCAACCGTATGGATGCCATGAGCCACATGGGCGTCGCCCGCGACTTGCGCGCTGCCCTGCTCCGTCACGACGAGGAAGTTCTTTGGAGCCCTCCCATGCTGAGCGAATGGCCCACCGTGGGCTCCGGACTCACTTTGGACATTCAAGACCCCATTGGCTGTCCACGTTACTACGCCTTGAAAGTGGAGGGCGTCTCTGCCGTGCCCTCTCCCGAATGGCTGCAACGCCGCCTCAAGACCATCGGCGCTAAACCCATTAACGCCTTAGTGGACATCACCAACTACGTCTTGCACAGCGTCGGCCACCCCTTGCACGCCTTCGACAGCCGGGCGATTCAGGGCAACGCCATTGTCGTGCGTCGCGCATCTTCCGGCGAAGCCTTTACTACTTTGGATGGCGTGGAGCGAAAACTGCACGCCGACGATCTGGTGATTTCCAATGCCTCCGACGCCATGGCCATGGCCGGCATATTTGGGGGGTTAAAGTCTGGTGTTCAAGCCGATACGACCTCCATCGTAGTAGAATCCGCCTGGTTTGATCCGGTCGTCATTCGAAAGGGCGCCAAGCGACACGGCCTCAATACCGACGCCTCCTTCCGCTATGAGCGCGGCGTGGATCCAAGTCTGGGCAGCGAAGCCCTGGAACTCGCCTGGACCCTACTCCAAAGCATCTTCCCAGACGCCCATGTAACCGGCTACGATGCCTTTGAATCTGCCGACGCCCCCTTTGACGACCGCGTCGTAGACATTGACACGAAGCGCATCCAAGCGAGCATCGGTGAAGCCATTCCCGTAGACCGCATGCGCAGTATTCTGCAATCGCTAGACATCCATGTAACAGCCGAATCCGACAGCGCTTGGACCCTGTCCGTGCCCGCCTACCGCTGGGATGTGACCCGCGAAGCGGATATCGCCGAAGAAATTTTACGCATCTACGGATTCAATGCCATCTCCTTCCCGCCCGCCATGCGTTCGCATGTGGCCCATGAGGACCGCATTAGCCCCGAAATGCTCCGACGCAAAGCCGCAGATTATCTGGTCGGCCAAGGATTGTTCGAAATCATGAACAACTCTCTCACGCGCGCTCAAGCCTACGAAAAGCACCCCTGCATCGCTGCCGACAGCGTCGTTCCCGTTTTGAACCCCTTGAGCAAAGACTTGGGCGTAATGCGCCCCAGTTTGATGCTCGGAGGCCTCGATGCCGTGAGCTACAATGCAAAACGCCAAAACGCCGATGTCGCCCTGTTTGAATTCGGCCGTACCTACCACAAATCCGCGGAGGGTTTGGCCGAACGCAATGCCCTAGGCCTCTGGCTAGCAGGCAGCTACCCCGGGCCCCATTGGATGACCGGCGATGCAAAAATCAATTTCTTTGCCCTTAAAGGCTTAGTGCTGGGTCTTTGCCAGCGCTTTGGCCTAAACGTCGAAGAGCAAGGCATGGACGCCGAAGTCGGTGAATTTTCTGGTGGCATCCTCCTCACGGTGGGTGGTCAACCTCTAGCCTCCTTGGGCTGGGTAGACGATTGGGCGCTGAAGCAAGCGGACCTCAAGCAACCCGTGTTGGCTGCACGCATCGACTGGGACCGATTTGTAAAGGCTGCGTCTCGCGTAAAAATCGCCTACGGCGAAACCCCCAAATTCCCTAAAGTTACCCGTGACTTGGCCCTCATTGTAGATGCCCACCTCACCTACGGGGAACTCTACAGCTGCCTGCGTAAAGTCAAAGAGAAGACCCTTCAAAGTATTGAACTCTTCGACGTGTACCAGGGGAAAAATTTGCCGGATGGCAAGCTATCCTATGGCATGCGTTTCACCTTTTTGGATGCCAACAAGACCCTTCAAGATGCGCAGGTGGAGGAGGCGATGGCCAAATTCCTAAAAGCCGCCGAAGACGTTGTGGGAGCGACGCTGCGTTAAAATAAGAGACAGGATGGTGGACAGACATTCGGTTAAGGACGAGAGAAAAAAGCACCCTTCAACCCTTCAACCCTTAAACTCTTAAACCCTTAAACCTCCCTAGCCTTCTAGGACCTCGCCCAGCGCGTTCTGGTAGGGCGTAGCAAAGTCGCTCACCACGCCCCAATCCTCATCATCAATGCGGATTGCGCCTTTGGTTACATGACCCAAGAGGTCGAATTCTACGCCATTGAGCATCATGAGATCAATGAATGCCTCCTCATCTTGAGGTTTGACCGTCACCACGATGCGGCTTTGACTCTCCCCAAATAGGTAGGCATCTGGGCGAATTTCTGCATCGGTGGTCAAGTCAAATCCCAAGTCCGATTGCATGGCAGACTCCAACAAAGCCATAAATAAGCCGCCTTCGGACACATCATGGGCAGATGCAATAACGCCTTTGCGAATTAACTGTTTGAGCTGCTCCTGATTGGCGTATTCCTCTTCCAAACTGAAGTAGGGCACCGGAGAAGCTTCAATTTTATGGTAATGTACCAGGTACTGGCTCGAAGAAATGTCATCACGCGAGGTGCCGAGCATGTAGATCAGATCACCCTTTGATTTGAATGGAATTGTGGTCACGTGGGCCACATCTTCAACCAAGCCGATCATGGCAATCGTAGGTGTCGGGAAAACGGGCTCAATGCGATCACCAATTTGAGTCTGGTTATAGAAACTTACATTCCCGCCAGTCACTGGCGTCGCAAACTTCTCACAGGCCGCGCTCATGCCTTTGATCGCCCCGGTAAACTGCCAAAAAACTTCGGGGTTGTAGGGATTTCCAAAGTTTAAGCAATTGGTGATAGCACTCGGAACACCTCCGGAACAGACAATGTTGCGGGCGTTTTCGGCGACGGCAATCATCGTGCCTACTAACGGATCCGCATGTACATAGCGGCTATTACAATCCACGGTCATCGCAATGGCGCGTTTGGAGCCTTTTATATTGACCACAGCGGCATCGCTTGCCTCGTTAGTTGAACGGTTTTTGGTGCCGACCATGGAATCATATTGATCATATATCCAATGCTTGGAGGCAATATTGGGTAGGGTCACGAGCTCCTTTGCCACAAAAAGAAGGTCTTCAGGGCATGGAACCAGGTCCATGTCAAAATTTTGGTACTCTGCGTAGTATGCTGGCTCGCGTGATTCACGATGATAGACGGGTGCTCCACCGCCCAAAACAAGAGATTCGGCGGGTATTTCAGCCAGTTTTTGACCTTGCCAGAAGTAGCGAACATACGGTCCTTCTGTCACAATGCCTATAGGCTCACAGTGAATATCCCATTTCTCAAAAATGGCTTCAACCTCGGCCTCGCGGCCTTGGTCCACAACAACCAACATGCGTTCCTGCGATTCGGATAAAAGAATCTCCCAAGGCTCCATACCCTCTTGACGGGTAGGAACTTTGTCGAGATCGATGTCCATACCAACCCCACCGCCGGCCGACATCTCACTCGTTGAACAGGTAATTCCTGCGGCACCCATGTCTTGCATGCCCTTCACGGCACCAATTTTGGCAAGCTCCATGGTGGCCTCCAAGAGTAATTTCTCCTGGAAGGGATCCCCTACCTGAACGGAAGGGATATCATTTGCCGAGTCTTCACTCAGGTCCTTGGAAGCAAAAGCGGCCCCGTGAATGCCATCTCGGCCCGTAGAGGAGCCCACAATGTAGACCGCATTGCCTACCCCCTGCGCTTTCGCAGAAATTTGTCCACCAACCTCAACGATGCCTGCCGAGAAGGCATTGACCAATGGGTTTTGCTCGTAGCACTTATCAAAATAGACCTCGCCACCCACCGTGGGGATGCCGAAGGAGTTACCGTAGTTACCGATGCCCTTGACCACGCCTTTCACTAACCACTTGGTGCGGTCCGTTGTGGGGTCTCCAAAACGCAGACTGTTCAATTGCGCAATGGGACGCGCACCCATCGTAAAAATATCTCGGTTAATCCCCCCTACCCCCGTAGCTGCGCCTTGGTAGGGCTCTACCGCAGAGGGGTGGTTGTGGGATTCGATTTTAAAGGCACAGGCCAATCCCTCGCCGATATCCACCAAACCCGCATTTTCTTCGCCGGCTTTGGCCAACATGTGTGGGCCCTCCTTGGGAAGTGTTTTTAACCAAACAATGGAGTTTTTGTACGAACAATGTTCGGACCACATCACCGAATAAACAGAGAGCTCGGTGAAATTGGGCGTCCGGCCCAACACGTCGCAAATCTTGGCATATTCCTCGGGAAGTAGGCCGAGTTCTTTGGCGGTTTCGACAGTAGTCAAGGCAGCTGAATCCATGCAAAAAATGTTTGAGTCAAAGGTACGACCCTCGATTCCTACCTTTCGGGTATGAAAGCACATTTGTACGCCTTTTTTGCACTGCTGCTTGTGAGTATCGCAGGCTGTGGACCCGCCTTTCTCGCGGATGTCACCTTAATGAACGCCCACATTGCGCAATTTGAGGGAGATAGCCTCTACTATGTCTATGGACATGTGGCGGTTCGCGATGGAAAAATTCTGAGCATTGTCCCCTACCGGGAAGGTGAAAATGATGTTCCGAGCGCTGAGGACAGCGTGGATCTCCAAGGGGCCTATCTATACCCTGGCTTCATTGATGCACATGCCCACTTTTTGGGGCAAGGGTTGGCCATGAATTCGGTCAACCTATGGGGAGCCAAAAGCTGGGAGGAATGTGTATCCCGCGTCGAGGTCTTCATTGCCGAACACCCCGAAAAGGAAGTGATTCGCGGCCGAGGCTGGGATCAAAACGACTGGCCAGGTGCTCAATACCCAAGCAATGAAGCACTCGTAGGCCTCAGCAATAAACCCATCGTTCTGAGCCGCATCGACGGACACGCCGTCGTGGCGAACAACGTGGCTCTTGAACTTTCATACATTGACGGCACGAGCCACATTGAAGGGGGCGAGGTACTTTTGCGCCCCGATGGCCAGCCCACTGGAGTGTTGATTGATAATGCTGAGGGACTGCTTAACGTCGCTCAAGTCAGCGAGCCAGAGCGTATTCAAGCTTTGTTGGATGCCCAAGCCCGTTGCTACTCGCTGGGCCTCACGTCAGTGCACGATGCAGGCCTAGCCACGGAAGACATTGATTTGATTGATCGATTGCAGCAAGAAGGACGATTAACCATCCCCTTGTACGTCATGGTCTCCGAAAGCCCGGAAGCCATACAACTATGGAAGACCCGTGGGCCCCTCAAAACAAATCTCCTCGAGGTTCACAGCTTCAAGTTCTATTCGGATGGGGCGCTGGGTAGCCGAGGTGCGCTTTTGCGGCAACCCTACCAAGACCGACATGATCATTATGGATTGCCGATTCGAACCTATGATTACATGCAGAATGCCGCTGGAGAAGTGGCTTTGATGGGCTGGCAAATGAATACCCATGCCATTGGTGACTCAGCGAATCATTCGATGTTAAAAATCTACCGTCGCCATGCGCCAGCTGCCGGACGTTGGAGGATTGAACATGCCCAGATCGTGTCCGCTGAAGACCGGAATTTATTTGGTGGTCCTCAAGAAATTCTGCCGTCCGTACAACCGTCTCACGCTACTTCCGACATGGATTGGGCCGTCGAACGTCTAGGAGCACAGCGCATGCCAAACGCCTATGCCTATGCCGAATTGCGGAAGGCGGCGGGCGGAGTGCTTCCCTTAGGTACCGATTTTCCTGTCGAAGAAGTAAATCCCCTGTACACCCTGTATGCAGCCACTGCGCGTAAGGCCTTGGATGGCCATCCAGCCTCAGGTTTTCAAATGGAAAATGCCCTAAGTCGAGCCCAAGCGCTCAAGGGAATGACCCATGACGCCGCATATGCTGCTTTTCAAGAAGAAGAATTAGGTGCAATTAAATTCGGGTATTGGGCAAATTTTACCATCTTTACGAAAGACCTTATGGACTGCCCAATGGAGGATATCCCCACCATGCCTGTACAGCAGACGTGGGTCCATGGAGTTTCAGTCTACTCGTCAACAACGAACAACTAATCACAAGAGCCCATGACGCCAACGCGCTTATTTGACTTTGCTTACTATGCTTTAGACAAGCATCCCCGCCCTGACGCCCTGAACACAAAAGTGAGCGGCCAGTGGGAAGCACTTTCGACGGCCGACTATGTCGCCAAGTCGGAAAAACTTGCATTAGGACTTATCGCCTTGGGCGTGCAGCCGGGCGAGAAAATTGCCATCATTTCCACCAATAACCGAACGGAGTGGAATATTTGCGACCAAGGAATCCTTTCCTCCGCCGCGATTGATGTCCCTGTGTATCCAACCATTTCTTCCGAAGATTACAAGTTCATCTTTAATGACGCCCAAGTTAAATATTGCTTTTTGAGCGATGCGGATCTATTCGAAAAAGTCAAAGCTATCCAGAGCGAGGTGCCTAGCCTGAAGGAGATTTATTCCTTTGTTCCTGTCGATGGCTGTGCCCATTGGGACGAAGTTTTTGCCCTAGCTGACGAGGCCACACGTCCAGAGCTAGACGCTCGCATGGCAGCTGTCAAGCCGGAAGACTTGGCGACATTGATCTACACCAGTGGCACCACCGGCACACCTAAAGGCGTCATGCTGAGCCACCGTAATATTTCGAGTAATGCATTGGCCTCAGCTCAGCGACTACCCGTTGGGCCAGGAGCAAAATCGCTCAGCTTCCTTCCATTGTGCCACAGCTATGAACGTGTTTTGGTGTATATCTATATGACCACCGGCGTAGGCACCTACTACGCGGAGAGCTTGGAGACCATCGGAGACAATCTTCGCGAAATTCATCCAGAAGTTTTCACTGCTGTGCCTCGCCTGCTGGAAAAGGTCTTTGACCGCATTATGGCCAAGGGCAAAGAATTGACCGGAATCAAACGCGCCCTCTTCTTCTGGGCTGTAGGGCTTGCCGAAAACTATGAACATAGTGGAAAATCTAGCCTGTATTATTTCCAACTAAAATTGGCCCGAAAAATCATCTTTTCTAAGTGGCAAGAAGCCTTAGGCGGGAAGACCGAGGCCGTTGCTTCAGGTGCTGCCGCGTTGAATCCGCGACTGGCTCGCATTTTTGCTGGCGCTGGAATCAACATTCAAGAAGGCTATGGTTTAACCGAAACTTCGCCTGTACTTTCTGTCAACCTACCAACAGGACAAGGCCATAAATTGGGTACGGTCGGAACGCCCATTGAAGGTGTTGAACTCAAACTTGACAGTGACGGCGAAATCCTAGCCAAAGGACCGAACATCATGATGGGCTACTACGGTCGTCCCGATTTGACCGCGGAAGTCATGACCGAAGACGGCTGGTTCCGCACCGGAGATATTGGTGAAATCCTCGCAGGAGGGTATCTCCGCATCACAGACCGCAAAAAGGAAATCTTCAAAACGGCAGGCGGTAAATACATCGCTCCACAAAACATGGAGAACGTTTACAAGGAGAGTGCCTTCATTGAGCAATGCATGGTAGCCGGCGAAAACCGCAAATTCCCTGTATTAATCCTACAGCCACAATTTGACCACCTCAAGAGCTGGTGCCAGCGCAAGGACATTCCTTGGACCACCGCCGAAGACATGGTAAAAAACCCGCAAATCATGGCACGCATTCAACGTGAAATCGATGCCAAGAATGCCCGATTCGGCAAATGGGAAGCGGTCAAAAAAATTCTGATCACTTCCGATCAATGGAGTATACCAGCCGGTCATCTGACCCCAACGATGAAGCTGCGCCGCAAGCCTATTTTGGCGATGTATGCGGCCGGGTTTGAGGACTTATACGCCTAAAAAAGCCCTACGAACTAGGCTAGGTGCACGGCCACATAATTTCGGAAACGCTCAATAACCGTTTCCATATCCTCTGGTAGAGCGGCTTCAAATCGAAGTCGCTCTCCTTTTTTTGTGGGATGCTCAAACCCAAGCATTCGGGCGTGAAGGGCTTGGCGTGGACATATCTTCAAATTATTCACCATGAACTCTTTGAATTTTGGCCAGCCTGGCTTGTCGGGCATTTCCAATCCTCCGTAGGTTTCATCTCCAAAAAGAGGGTGACCTATGAACTTAAAGTGGGCGCGAATTTGATGCGTCCGTCCTGTTTCTAGGCGGCAAGCCACCAGCGTGGCAAATCCAAAACGCTCCAAAACGCGGTAATGCGTAACGGCGTGCTTACCGTATTTTCCATCTTCGAAAACCGTCATCACCTTGCGGTCTTTTAAGCTGCGACCGATGTGCCCCGTGATGGTACCTTCATCTTCTTCGATGTTTCCCAAGGCAACTGCATGGTATTCGCGCTCGGTACTGTGATCAGCGAATTGCTTGGCCAGAAAGGCCATAGCATATTCGTTACGTGCAATTACCAGCAATCCCGAAGTGTCCTTATCAATCCGATGAACTAGGCCCGGGCGTTCACTTTTGTCTCCGTCCGGCAGGTTTTCAAAAAGGTGCATCAAACCGTTGATTAATGTCCCAGAATAGTGGCCATAGCTGGGGTGAACCACCATGCCTGCAGGTTTATTTACTACGATCACATCCAAATCTCGGTGAACGACATTGATATTCAAATCTTGTGCAAATAATTCAATTTGTTTCGGAGGCTGGGCCAAGACCATAGTGACAACATCGCCCGGCTTAACCCGATAGTTGCTTTTCACCGGCTGGGCATTCACCCGTATCGCCCCCGCGTCCGCCGCCTTTTGGATGCGGTTGCGGGAAGTATGCGTCATGAAATTGAATAAAAACTTATCGACCCGAAGCATTTGCTGCCCCGCTTCAGATACAAATCGAAAATGCTCGTAGAGCTCTTCTTCGTCCCCTTCCCAGGATTCGGCTACATCTCCACGCATTATGGTTGGATGATCAATGAATAGCGATGGCCCTCAGCGTACTGAAAAATGTACATCCCGGCGGGCCAATCAACGACGGGAAGTTCCCATCCTTCGTGTGCGTCGAAACGCGTTATTACTTGCCCCAAAGCGCTATAAACCTGCACTTCATGAGGACTAGCCGGGCCTCGAACAAACTGGCTGGCTGGGTTGGGGTACAATGGAGAAATATCTCCTTTGATAGCTTCGGATAAATCCGCTGGAATTCCTCGAAAGAATGGACGCATCATGAGCGTGCCAGGCAGCAAGGAAGGGAACCAACCCGCATAATCGCCATAGGCTTTCACCGAGTTTCGCTGTAAATCCAAACCTACAGTCAAGGCTGGACCTGTCGTTTGAATAAATCCGAGATAGACCTCTTTCGGCACATAGATGGCGGAGGTATCCAATACATAATGACGGAAGGGGCTACCCGCATAGGCCAATTCCGGGAAATAACTTGAGTCTGACTCATACAGTATATTGCCGGGCAAGCCTGCCGTGTCCACCTCCCAAACGGCCAATTGGAAGCGCATCCCCGACCAATCAAACCCAGCGGGCACAAATGAGAGATCCAGTCCACGCAGGCTGTCTGCTTGTAAAAAAGTGAATAACTGAGCCATTTTTGGCAAGCTCCCTTGAGTTACCCCATAGCTTCGTTCCGCACTGCCATCATCCAAAGCATAGCGGTCTCCAAAGTGCTGACGGATGTATACTGAGTCATTTTGCAATTCACCTACATTTTCTCCATCAAACCATCCTGTGAAATCAAAGTCTGTGGGGCCGGTCATACTCACACCTGGTTTGGTCAGAGCAAATGAATACGGTGTGCTTACATCATGGTTCAACGTAGTGACAACAGGGACAGATGAACGACTCGCTAAGATGGATCCAAGGCCATCTTTCCACACATATTTACCCAAATTCAACTGCCATCCGCCTACAGGGGCCGGGCCATTGCGCCGATACGCTGTCGAGAGACTATCCTTTTCCAGTAAAAATGCGGAATAATGCCACCAGGGCAGTTCAGAAAATCCTTGAATAAGGCTGGAGGGAACGCGGGACCAAGCGGGATCAAAAAGCAAGGTGTCTCCCAAGTTTCTGCCCATGCCAAACTCTAAGTAGTCCAACAGGAAGTGATCAAAAGCACCCGCCGGCGAACCATAACGGGCAATGCGAAAACGAACTCCCGAAAGACCATTCAAATGGCTCGGTACAGCCACAGATACCGCACGCCATGTGTTCGTAGGGGCACCCCCTTTTGCGGCCCAAACATGCTCCCACTCGCTGCTCAAAGGATTCCAAAAATGAATAATCAAGGAGTCATTGCTTTCCGTAGGGTCGCCAAGTCCACCTTCTTGAAGATAAAAACTCAATACCCCGTTATTCAAACCATTCAGGTTGAAATACGGAGATAGCAGGGCGTCCGTCAAAGAATCATTGGGCAAATTTCCTGGATGGTAGGCCTGACCATCTTGCGCAATCCCATCGAAGACCGCTACCCCGATGGACAGTGGGTCGACGGACCAATGACTGGATGAAATCACCCCAGAAGAGGTCCAAGCTGCATTCAAACGGTGCGAAAATCCATCTACAAATGGAGGCAAGAGGGTATCCGAAGTCTTTCCGAGCAAGGCTGGGAACTGGGCGTCCGCCGCCCGGGGCATGAACCAAGCCTCTGTTGGTTGTGCCCAAGCGCTAATGCTGGCCAAAGCCAAGCCCAACGCAAGAAAAAGCCGTCGCACAGTCAAACTATTGTTCATCGTTGTTTTGTTCCAGAGACATATCTCCAATCCAAACGCGCACGACCCCATCTTTATGCGTGACAAAATTTCCTTGGGAGTCATCAGGGAATTGACGCAGCACGAGCAAGTTTGTATTCGAGGTGTCCCCATCGACCCATTCTACCCGCAATCCGCTAAGTTGAAGAATGGCTTTGGCTTCCCCGAAACGCATACCGAAGAGATTTGGAACGGCGTGTGTGGGTGGTCCAGTGCGCTTACCCACGACTAAATCCACAGCAGTACCTTTTCGTACTTGGCTGCCTTCGGCCAAGGTCACGCCTCCAGCGCTGACCGAAAGAACTAAGCCTTCCGCCAAATCTGGCACATAGGTAATCCGACCCACCCGAAGACCACGTGAGGTCAGGTCCAATTCGGCGCGTTGCAGCGTGCGCTCTACTAGCAATGGCAAGGCCACCCGGCCAGGGCGCCTGCGGTTAATGGTCAACTCAATAATTCGACCTGCTTTGGCCGTGGCCCCAGGCATTGGATATTGATCCACTACCGTTCCCGGATCCATTTTGGCAAAATAGACGGTTGAATCAAGTACTTCTGCAACCAGTCCACTACTGGCGATGCGTTCTTGGGCTTCCTCAAAACTTAGCCCCGTCAAATCAGGAACCACCTGCACTTGACCGTGCCCCGTAATCCCTTTAAGGATCCAATTGGCGCTCAGGCCCAAGACTGATAAGAAGGTGACTGCCAACACGGCATTCAACCAAAAAGTGTTGCTTTTGAGGAATAAAATCAGTTTCATCTCCTGCAAAAATAGCCAACTGCTTTGCACCACCCGCTATCTTTGAAACATGCGTACACGAGTTGCTGTTGTTATGGGGGGATATTCTAGCGAATATGGGATTTCCGTCAAGAGTGGAGAAGCTGTTTTTCGTGCCCTAGATGGCTCGTTGTTTGAGGCATACTCCTTGATCTTGTCCAAAGAAGGTTGGGCAGCACAAGACGAACACGGTGAAACGGTGGGATTTGACCCAAGTCAAATGCACATTTTACACCAAGGTTCGAGCCACAGGATTGATCTCATCTTCAACCTCATTCACGGTCATCCGGGCGAGGATGGAACCTTAGCGATCACCTGGGAGGCCCTTGGGATACCCTATACTTCTTGCAGTCCTGCGACGTCCGCGCTCACCTTCCACAAGGCTTGGACCAATGGGGTTGTCACCCGCCTGGGGGTTCCAGTTGCTCCGGCCATTTGGACCTCTGCCGGGGTGCAGGCGAAAAGCCTTTTCCCAGCGTTAGAGCTCATGGAATACCCCCTATTTGTCAAGCCCTGCCGCAGTGGCTCCAGCTATGGTGTCAGTCGAATTACCTCTACAGAGGAGCTGAGTGCCGCCTTAGAAGCTGCCGCGGCAGAAGACCACGCCATTGTCATCGAACAAGGCGTGATCGGCATCGAAGTCGGCTGTGGCGTGGTTCGTCTCAACGACCGAGTGATCAGCCTTGGCATCACGGAAATCGTACCAAAAAAGGAATTTTTTGACTTTGAAGCCAAATACGAAGGCTTATCTGAAGAAATAACACCGGCTAGGATTCCGGTCGAAGCAGCTGCACAGGTTGAACTTTTAACCAAGCGAGTCTATGAAGGATTGGGTTTGACAGGATTCTGTCGCGCCGACTTTATCCTCCCAGCAGACGGCCCCCCTGTTCTCATTGAGATTAATAGCGTGCCTGGCATGAGTGCTGAGAGCATCCTTCCTAAGCAGCTCGCCGCTCGGGGCACCTCCCTGACAGAATTTACTACCTTGGTCGCTCAACAAGCCCTTTCAGATGCCTCGAATCGCTCTTTTCCCGGGATCTTTTGACCCCATCACCTTGGGCCACGTAAATATCGTGGAACGAGCGATTCCATTATTTGATGAAATCATTTTAGCCGTGGGCGAAAATGCGGAAAAACGCTATTTATTTTCGCTTGAGCAGCGCATGGAATGGATGACGGAAACATTTGCCATATACCCGAGCATTCGGGTGGTTTCATACCAGGGCCTCACTGTAGATTTTGCCAAGAATTCAGGCGCCAATTTCCTCCTTCGAGGATTGCGCAACCCGGCAGATTTTGAATTTGAAAAGGCTATCGCTCAGGCGAACCGCGAAATGATGCCCGAGTTGGAAACAGTCTTTCTTTTGACCTCGGCCCGCTGGGCCTTTATTTCATCCAGCATCGTCCGGGATGTAATCAAAAATCAAGGCGATTACCGACGTTTCGTCCCCGACGCGGTCCGTTTGTAGCCTTAGGCGTCTTGCCGCATCGCTTCGGCAGCCACCTCTTGAATCGTAGCATAGCTTCGCCCGAGATGCCCCTCCCATTCTTGGCGATTAACCCAGCGCACCCATTCAATCCCTTCTTCGGTTTGCGGAGATAGCTCTGGACGTCCCATGACGGTCATGCGATACCAATGGGTGGTCTTTAAAATATGTATCCCATTTTGGTCATATTCATGATGGGTTTCGGTCAACTTGGCTCCCAGGGTCAGCCCCGAGAGCCCACATTCCTCTTGCACCTCGCGCAATGCACATTGTTCAATGTCTTCGCCCTTTTCCAACTTTCCTTTAGGTAAGTCCCAGTGCTTCAGGCGATAAATCCAAAGGACCTCGCCAAAGCCATTTTCCACCCAGCCTCCGGCTGCAGTCAGCGAAATATCGTCGTACTTTTGCGTCATGGTAAATGAGTCAGAAACGGCCAAACGTCTAGCCGAATTATTACTGCAAATTAAGGCGATTGAACTGCGCCCAGAAAAACCCTTTACCTGGGCTTCAGGCATCTTGTCTCCAATTTATTGTGATAATCGGGTGATCCTTTCTCATCCTACCGTCCGCACCTATGTGCGCGAGGAGATGGCCCAAAGCATCAGAACTCACTACCCTACGGTCGAGGTGATCGCAGGGGTGGCTACAGGGGCTATCGCGCTGGCTGCCTTGGTCGCTCAGGAACTGAACTTGCCCATGGTCTATGTACGTGCTTCCGCGAAAGGGCATGGACGCCAGAATCTTATTGAAGGTCAATTAGCCAAAAATGCCCGTGTCGTTGTTATTGAAGACCTCGTCTCCACGGGCATGAGCTCTCTTCAGGCGGTCGACTCCTTGCGCCAATCCGGCGCAAATATCTTGGGCATGGGCGCCATCTTCACGTATGGTTTTCAAAACGCCTTGGATGCCTTCAGTCAAAAAGATTGCCCGCTTTTCACCTTGAGCGACTATGCGCATTTGCTCCAAGTAGCAGAAAGGCGCAACACCCTCAATGCTGAGGAGGCTATCGCCCTAAGCCAATGGCGTCAAGAGCCCGAAAACTGGGGTAAATAAAACCAAATAGAGGGCTCAAGTACGTCCAGATGGATTCTCAGGAATCCAACTGATTTCCCCGTGGTGAAACCACGCACATGATCCGTCGGGGGTTTTTAACCCAAGCCGACCAAAGGAGTCCACTCCCACACATTCGAGGTGAAGCAACTCCCCTGTATCCGCCCTCTTCCATTGGCCTTTGCCACGGTGCACTAACAAGGCATTAAATCGCTCTTGAGTAGCTGCAGGGACTGCATTCATGGCCTCCACCCAAGCCTTGAGGACCAAATTTCTGATTTCTTCTACATCCAGTCCGTCTCCAAGGTAGGCAAAGCCTGCAGGGGCGGCGGTAATATTCACGCCGATGCTCCCAATATACCTGCGGCATTTTTTTCCTTCCCATATCGCTTCGGTTAAGATACCGGCCAATTTCCTACCATTCATGAAAACATCGTTTGGCCATTTAATACCTAGGCCTTCTTTGGCATAGGGCGCCAATTCCTCACACAGCACAATCACGGTAGCTAAATGACGTGCCATGAGTTCATCGGCAGACCAATTCAACGCCGGACTGACCAAGGTGCAAAGCAAGGCATGGCCGGGTTCATTCCGCCAAGAATTCGCACTCTGTCCGCGCCCTTCCGACTGGTTGTCTGCCGTAATGGCAGTCCACTGATAGAGGTCTAAAGATTTTTCCTCGCGCTTAGCAAAGGAATGCGTGGAGTCTATCTCCTTGTAATGCAGGCGCTTGATGTACATTTGGGGGCAATTTCGGTAAAAAAAATTTCCTTCGGGACCTCAGGTAGATCGAAGAGAACCTGGATGGCATCTTTGTTGTTTAGTTAATTGTCCATCAAAACCGCCCACAAAAGGCGAATTCCTTGAATGAAAAACGCATTCCCTCCCTTAGTTCTTGAAACCTTAGAAGGCATTTCTGATGTAAAAGGCGAAAATACAGTCGTTTTAGACTTGAAGCATCTTGAAAATGCGGTCTGCGACTACTTCATCATCACAGAAGCCCAATCAACTACCCAGGTTTCTGCTTTGGCAGGTTCCGTGGAGAAACGCTTGCGTCAACAATGCGAAGAGCGTCCGTGGCATATCGAGGGAGCTCAAGAATCCGAATGGATTTTAATGGACTATGTCCACGTAGTGGTTCATGTTTTCCAGCGTGAGGCCCGCGAATTTTATGACATTGAAGGATTATGGGGTGATGCCCACATTACTGCGATCCCAAGCTGATATCTAAAACGATGAGTCAAAAACCTCCCCAGAAAAAAGGCAACATGCCCAAATTCAGTTTGAGCTGGATCTACCTTGCCGTTTTCGGCGGTCTGTTGGCATTACAGTTTGTTTCGGCCAATTACAGTTCGACGGCACAAGAGTCTAACTTCAATGATTTGACCAGCAAGGTTCAGTCAGGCCATGTTGTCAAAGTTAAGGTGGTCAATAAAAAAGATGTTTACCTCTACATCCAGGCCGACACCCTTGCAAAGAATGAGGACTATAAGGACTTAGCTACCTCCGGATTCAACGAAACCCCGAATAGTGGCCCGCATTTCCATTTTGAGATGCCCGCCGATATTTTCAATGAGAATCTCAACCAGTTTTATGCGAGTCATCCAGAGTGGGTTGCACAAAATGGCCAAATGAACGTGGAGTATAAGGACGAACCGAACTATTGGACGGAGATCCTTTCATGGATTATTCCTTTTGCTCTTATCGCTTTTTTCTGGTTCTTCATGATGCGTCGAATGGGTGGCGGAGGCAGTGGTGGTCCCGGTGGCCAACTCTTCAACATTGGAAAATCTCGCGCCCAAGTTTTTGATGCGGACGCTGAAGTGCGCGTCACCTTCAAAAATGTCGCTGGCATGGAAGGCGCCAAAGACGAGGTTCTCGAAGTCGTTGACTTCCTGAAGAACCCGAATAAATACACCAATCTAGGCGGCAAAATTCCAAAAGGCGTATTGCTAAGTGGCCCTCCCGGAACGGGAAAAACCCTTTTGGCAAAGGCTGTCGCAGGCGAAGCTAAAGTCCCGTTCTTCTCATTAAGTGGTTCCGATTTTGTCGAAATGTTTGTCGGCGTGGGCGCTAGCCGCGTGCGAGACCTTTTCAAGCAAGCCAAGGAGAAGTCCCCAGCCATCATCTTCATTGATGAAATTGATGCCATCGGTCGCGCCCGCGGCAAAAATGCCTTTGGCGGTGGTAATGATGAACGAGAGAATACCCTGAACCAGCTCCTTACCGAGATGGATGGCTTCGGCACGAATGAGCATGTCATTGTGATGGCTGCAACCAACCGGGCAGACATTTTGGACCGCGCTCTCATCCGCGCAGGACGATTTGACCGGGTGATCTATGTGGACCTTCCCGAATTAAATGAGCGAAAGGAAATTTTCGAAGTTCACTTGAAGCCCCTCAAACTGGGTGAAGATGTGGGTGTCGAGTTTCTGGCCAGTCAAACCCCGGGATTTTCTGGGGCAGATATCGCCAATGTGTGCAACGAGGCCGCTCTCGTAGCCGCCCGTAAGGACAAGCAAGCGGTAGAAAAACAAGACTTTTTGGACGCCGTAGACCGCATTATCGGAGGTCTTGAAAAGAAAAATAAGATCATCACTCCGGAAGAGAAGAAAGTCATTGCCTACCATGAAGCAGGTCACGCCACAGTGAGTTGGTTGCTCGAACATGCCTTTCCTCTTGTGAAAGTGACCATTGTTCCCCGCGGACGCTCCTTGGGTGCGGCTTGGTACCTCCCCGAAGAGCGCCAATTAAACTCTACCGAGCAAATGCTCGACGAAATGTGCGCCACCATGGGCGGTCGTGCTGCTGAGGAGGTAATGTTTGGTCGAATCACCACCGGGGCTTTGAGTGACCTTGAAAAGGTGACCAAACAAGCCCGCGCGATGGTGACCATTTATGGTCTCAACGAAAAGTTGGGTAATATCACCTACTACGATTCAAGTGGCCAGAATGAATACCAGTTTGACAAACCCTACAGCGAGAAAACCGCTCAACTTATTGATGAAGAAATTTCCATCATCATTGAGGGTCAGTACGAGCGCGCTAAGCAGATTTTGCGCGACAACAAGGACAAGTTGAGCGCACTCGCCGAAGAACTCCTTAAGCACGAAGTTATTTTCAAAGAAAATTTGGAAGGAATTTTTGGCAAACGTCCTTGGCTCACCTCCGCGGAAAAAGTTGAATCGGCACTAGATACTGCCAAAGAAAACGAGCTAAACGTCCACGAAGAGATATCGGTTGATATCTCTTTGGATCGTGAAACAGAGGCCATACAGGCCGATGACTCAGACATCGCGAGCATGGATCAAAAATTGACTGAAGAGAATCCAGAAAGCCCACAAGGAAACGACTAAGAATCACTAATTTTCCGTGGAATTTTAGGACCTATGGCTGGACTCTTCGGAAAAATTCTTTCTATTCTAAGTGGGGCCCCAGAACATTCTGTTTCTGAGGGACATGAGAGCACGGGGAAATATCTTGCCAAGGCAGATGATCCAGTGGACTTGTTGTTCGTTAAAAAGTTTACGGATGGCGGAGGGCTCTTTATCTATTGCGGAAGCCCTGAAGAAGTCCTGACCAACCTGAGCGCCGCCGCCAAAGAATGCGGGCAGAGTCAGTTTTTTGTTCCTGAAACTGGGTTGATACCATGGTTCCAAGAGGCAGGATTGACCGTCATCAAGGACAATCCTTTAGAAGTTTCCGCGATGGCTTCCAGCTGCCATGCCGCCATTGCCCAAACTGGTGGAATTATGATTTCTGATTTGCAAACGGCTGGCTTAAAGTTTGCCCAACTGCCGAGCATTCACATTGTTTTTGCACGCGTCTCTCAGGTTGTCAATAGCCTTTCCGATGGCATGGCTGCGATCAATAAATCGCATCGAGAGCAGCGTCCGCGTGCCATTATCACCTTGAAAGGGAAATTGGACGAAAGCGTCATGCAAGCCAAAGTAGACCCAAATAAAGGGCGTCATCTGTACTTATTCCTCTTGGAGGATCATCTATTTTCTGAACAAGCATGATGCAGCGGAGCCTCTGGGGGGCGGTGTACGCCTTAGCCATCTTTTGGATTTGCAATGGCAGACCTTGGTCTCCCTACCTCCTTGGCCTTCCATTGCTCGGAGTGGCATGGGAATTTTTGCACATGAACAAGCTCACGATACAACAACGCGGATTAGGCCTGTCCTACACCCTTCTGGCAGGATGGTCTACCTACCGAATCATTACTACCTGGACCGACACCAGCGGCTTCATTCTTTTCTCTGCCTTTCTCTTGATTTGGCTCAGCGACTCCATGGCCTATGTCGGAGGACGACTCATGGGCAGGACCCCTTTAGCGCCATCCCTTTCGCCCAAAAAAACCTGGGAAGGAGCAATCTCCGGGGCCATTTTCACACTACTTCTTGGTTCGGCCTATTTAGTCCAAATGGATGGGCCCATTTCCTCCTTCCTAAAGCCGGGTACGTGGCCGAATTACGCCTGGCTTATGCCGCTTGTGGTGATGGTTACGGCGCCAGTAGGAGACCTCGTGGGTTCCAAGTTTAAGCGCTTAGCCGAAATCAAGGATTCCGGTGTCTTTCTCCCGGGCCACGGAGGCTTCTTGGACCGATTCGACAGCTATTTACTGACCATCATCGTAGTCGCCCTATTCCAATCTTATATACTCATCGCATGATTCACCGCGAAGGACGCAGTTCCCTCTTTATCGCCCTTATAGTTCTGGGCCTCCCCTACATCGCTTTAGATCAGTGGGTTCAAATCCATTGGTTGACTCAGTCCTACTTGGTTTTTGCACTGGTCATCTACCTGCTGGTTTTGCAGTTTTTCCGCAATCCAGCGAGAAATACAGTAGCCGCTTCGGGTGAGGTGATTGCGCCTGCCGATGGAAAAGTGGTACTCATAGAGGAAATTGAAGAAACAGAGTGTTTTCATGACCAGCGCAAGATGATTTCCATCTTCATGTCGCCTTTAAATGTCCATGTCAATCGCATACCCATCGCTGGCAAAGTGACTTATGCGAAGTACCATCCTGGAAAATACCTTGTAGCGTGGCACCCGAAAAGCTCAACCCTGAATGAACGCACCACTGTCGTTGTGGAAGATACAGCAACAGGCCCAGTGCTCTTCCGTCAGATTGCAGGCGCCGTGGCGCGCCGTATCGCGCTCTATTGCCAACCCGGACAAGTATACCAAGCAGGGGATGAATTTGGATTTATTCGCTTCGGCTCACGGATGGATATCTATTTACCCTTGGATGCCGAGGTCTGTGTTAAGATTGGCGATAAACCGACAGGAGGCGAGACAGTCATCGCCCGCATTCCTTCCCGCGCCTAAGGATTTGGCCTCACGCCGAGGCAGCCTTTTACATTTTTTCCTTCGCCCAGTCCCATGCGGTCTGAAAAACCTCATCGGGGCTGATATGTGAATTGTCGAGATCGCGCGCATCAACCGCTTTAAGCAGAGGGGAGTCTACGCGCGCTTGGTCTTCGGCATCACGCTGCAATAAATTACTCTTTACTTCGGCCAGGCTTACGGTATAGTCCCCTTTTGAACGCAATTCTGCGAGTCGACGCTCTGCACGAATATCTGCATCGGCGGTCATAAAAATCTTCAGTTCGGCCTTCGGGAAAACTATTGTGCCTATATCACGGCCATCCATCACCAAATTTTGGCCTAATCCCATGCGTTGTTGCTGGGCAACCAATTGACGACGAACAGCTGGAATCGATGACACTCTGGAGACGATGCGGTTGATTTCCATGGTTCGAATCTCGGCTTCCACCAATTCCCCATTGAGAACGGCCAAGTTTTCACCATGTTCACCCCGCCGAAAGCCCAAGGTCAACTCGGGAAGATGCCCCATTAATGCGTCTTCATCTAGGACTCCTGCGTGCACGAGGCCCTCTCGAACGGCGGTTAGTGCCACCATTCGGTACATGGCCCCCGTATCCACATAAATAAAATCTAGAGCTGTCGCCAATCGTTTGGCAACAGTACTCTTTCCGGTCGAAGAAAATCCATCAATGGCAATAATCATGGGGACGGGCTAAAAGCGTCGAACGACGGTAAATTGACTTAAACGACCTGCCACATGGTAGACGGCTGATCCATATTGGAAGGCCATTTTGCGAGTCTGAAAACTGAAGCCAAAACTAAGACCTGGATTGCTTCGCCGGCTCGGCAATCGCATTTCCATTTGTCGTCGGATATTGTAGCCCACTTGAATGAAGATTCGTCCGCCTAATTGCGCCTCCACACTGGGATGAAGGTGACGCAGGGCATTATTCCATACCGAGATTTGACCCAGTGTAATTACTCCACTCAAGGGATCCTTTGTGATCAACTGTGGGTCTGTGTAGCGCAGATCCCACGTTTCAAGATGGCTGTACGTAAGGTTCCATCGAAAAGGCGCATGGCGAAGTTTTTGAGAAATAAGCACTTGAACATCCAATGGGAGCGCTTCAGGGCTTCCTGTAAAATATTCGAAGCTGCGGCCCGCATTGCGCAGGACAAGGCCTAGAGTGCTTCGGCCCGAATCGGCCGTCCAGAGTAGGCCTGCATCTAAGGCTAGTGCTTGCGCCGTGTATGGGCCATAGGTCATCATCGACCATTTACCTCCTATTCCCGCTGTCAAAGACTTCCAATGTGCCGAACTCGCCACGCGTGGACTCACGTAGCCCGCCGTAAACGTTCCAATTAGCTCTCCAGCGGCATCTCGCTCTTCCAATGCCCCTGTGGTCCCATAATCTGCCCCGATGGCAAAAGCCCATTTCGGAGCACCTCCTAATCGCCATCCTCGCTGCGCATCGCGCGTCAGCAAGGCATTTAACGCCTCATCTGCTTTATGGCCCAAGGATAGACCATAGCTGAGGGACGAAGTTCGAAAACCTCCAAGAGATGACTGAGAGCTTAGACTTAGTTCTCCTCGATGTTCACGCTGAAGAAGCGCCGGGTTAAATGCCGAAAATCCCACATCGCCTGGATGGGCCAGCGCATCCCATCCCAAGCCAACAAGACGCGCCGAGCCTCCTTGCGACAAGTGAGCCCAAGAACTTTGGGCGGCTTCCTGAGCATGGCCGACAGACCAAGCCAAGAGGGAGATAAAAAGGGCAATATGTCGAATCACACGGGGAATTTAGGTCGTTGGACGCAAATCCTTGGCATGCTGTACTTTTTGATCACTCACAGCTAGGCCTAAGACCTCAGACATTTCCCGAACATACTGGATGTTCAGCCCCGTCAAATAGCGGGAAGGAATTTCATGGATATCCTTTTCATTCTCTTGGGAGAGCAAAATATTTTTTAAGCCTGAGCGCTTTGCAGCGAGGATTTTTTCCCGAATACCTCCCACAGGGAGGACTTTTCCACGGAGTGTGATTTCTCCGCTGAGAGCTAGGGCTTTCTTGACCTTGCGCTGCGTAAACAAAGAGGTCAAAGCCGTCAATAATGCAATCCCGGCCGAAGGGCCATCCTTGGGAATGGCGCCTTCTGGAACGTGAATATGCACATCCCAATTAGTAAAGAGATCTGGCGCTAAATGGTACGAGGCGGCATTGGCTTTGAGATAAGCCATAGCAATCGTAGCTGACTCTTTCATCACATCTCCAAGGTTGCCCGTGATATTCAACTTACCCGTGCCTGGGGCAATATTCGTTTCGATGAAGAGGATATCCCCACCTACCGGGGTCCATGCCAAGCCCGTAACGACCCCTGCCACTTCATTACCCTGGTAGCGATCCCGATCAAATCGAGGCGTGCCCAACCATTCTTCGAGCAGTTCTTGGCTTAGGTCTTTCGGCACTTCCTTTCCTTCAGCCAAAGCAAGAGCGGCTTTTCGAGCCACTTTCGCCATCAAACGGTCGAGCGTTCGTACCCCAGATTCTCGGGTATAGCGGTCAATGAGAAAATTCCATTGAGGCTTAGTCAATCTCAGGGCGGTTTTCTCCAATCCATGCTCTTGAAGCTGCTTAGATAGGAGGTATTTTTTGCCAATTTGTTCTTTCTCTTCAACCGTGTAGCCATTGACCTCTATGAGCTCCATGCGGTCCCGCAAGGCTGGCTGAACTTCTCCGATATTATTCGCCGTGGCAATGAAGAGGACCTTTGAAAGGTCGTAGCCCATCTCGAGGAAATTATCATAGAAGGTCTTGTTTTGCTCTGGGTCGAGCACCTCCAATAGGGCGGACGACGGATCCCCTTGGTAGCCCATGCCTAGCTTATCTATTTCATCTAAGACAAAGACTGGATTCGACGTGCCTGCCTTTTTTAAAAGTTGCAAAATCCGCCCTGGCATCGCGCCAATGTATGTTTTGCGGTGCCCTCGGATTTCCGATTCATCGCGCAATCCACCCAAGGACATACGCACATATTCGCGCCCAAGTGCTTCCGCTACCGACTTTCCTAAGGAAGTTTTTCCCACCCCAGGAGGCCCATAAAGGCAAAGGATAGGGCTCTTCATGTCCCCTTTGAGCTGAAGTACGGCCAAATGTTCGAGCAGGCGCTCTTTGACCTTTTCCAAGCCGAAGTGATCCCGGTCCAAGACCTTGCGTGCCTTGCCAAGTTTAATGGGCTGGGTGGACAGCGTATCCCATGGCAAGTCCAACATAAGCTCCAAGTAATTGCGCTGAATCCCATAATCTGGAACTTGCGGATTCATACGCTGAAGTCGTTGAATTTCTTTGGCAAACTGCTTAGATGCCTCTTCCGGCCAGGCCTTCTTGGCTGCTCGCTCACGCATCGCCTCTAGTTCGGCCTCATTACTTACGCCACCTAGCTCTTCTTGAATCGTCTTCATCTGCTGCTGCAGGAAATACTCTCGCTGTTGCTGGTCAAATTCCGTTCGAACTCGGTTGGCAATGTCATTTTTAACCTCGAGCATATGCTTTTCGTAACTCAAATGCTTGAGTACGGCATTCGTGCGCTTCGAGAGATTATCTTCTTCTAGAATGGCTTGCTTCTTCTCGACATCCAGGCTCATGTTGCTCGCGATGAAGTGAATCAAAAAGGTATCCGATTCAATATTCTTGACTGCAATTTGAGCCTCAGTTGGGATATTGGGGGAGTCCTGAATGATCTCCAATGCCATCTCGCGAATGTGCTGAATTAATGCCGTGAATTCCGTGTCATCAGGCGTGCGTTCTTCGCTGAGATATTCCACTTTGGCGCGTAAATACGGCTCCGTTTCGATCATCTTTAGGATGCGAAAGCGGCGCTTCCCCTGCAAAATGGCGGTAATGTTTCCGTCCGGCATTCGGAAGGACTTGACCATTTGAACCAAGGTGCCGATGCGATGGAGATCCTCTTCCCCAGGCTCTTCCGTGTTTGCATTCTTTTGCGCCAAAACCCCAAAAAGCTTTTTGCCTTTCTGCGCATCTTGGACCAATTTAATGCTCTTATCGCGACCGGCAGTAATGGGGGAAACTACCCCAGGAAATTGCACGGTATTGCGCAAAGGTAACAGCGCAATATCCTCAAGGAGGTCGCTATCGGGAATACTATTGTCTTCCTCGTTGGTAATAAGGGGAATGAAGTCCGTGTCTTCGGACAAAAGAGAGAATGAAGGCCTTTCCATGGTGGGGCTTAATCGGCAAGAGCCGTGCCACCGCGAAATTCTGCCGTTTGGGCAAAAATGGCTGACAAGATGTCCGATTCTACCGCATCTAAGGCGACGCCGCGTCGCTCCATAACACGACTAGCAGTAGCCAAGGCTTTGACCATGCTATATTCTGAAATGCCCTGTGGCCCGCCCCAGCTGAAGTCGGCGACGAAATTTCGCGGAAAACCAGCCCCATATATGTTGCAATTTACCCCGACAACCGTTCCGGTATTGAACATAGTATTGATTCCACATTTGCTATGATCTCCCATGATCAGACCGCAAAATTGCATACCAGTCCGCTCAAAACGTTTGCTAACATAGGACCATCGCTTGACCTCATCATAGTTGTTTTTGAGGTTGGAATTGTTGCTGTCCGCACCGATGTTGCACCATTGACCAAGGACCGAATTGCCCAAAAAGCCATCATGGCCTTTGTTACTGTATCCCCAGATGACAGAATTATTGACTTCGCCACCCACTTTGGAATGAGGGCCAACGGTCGTCGGTCCATAAATTTTGGTGCCTAGCTTGAGTTGGCTCTGCACGCCTAGTGCGAAACCGCCCCGGACGATCGATCCCTCCATGATTTCTGAATCTGAAGCCAAGTATATCGGGCCCGTGGTCGAATTGAGAATGCAGGCTTCCACTTTGGCCCCAGGTTCCAAAAAGATGCGCTCGCCAATCACTGTGTTGGTCAGAGAAATCGCTTGAGATGTGCGTCCTGCGGTAAGTAGGGTATAATCTGCCTCTAGCTCACTGCCATTCCAAGCAAAAATTTGCTCTGGGAATTGCAGAATTTGGAATGACGCATCAAAATTCACCACATCGTCGCCGTTTCGGTGCGCCAGCCATTCTTGTCCTGCCATGAGTCTTTGGCCGTCTTTAAGCGAATTTACGGCTTGGACTATCGCCTCATTAGGCAAAAGTCCCCCACGCAGATGCAGTTCTCCTCCACGTAGAGGAAACTTGGCGCTCAAATGGGCCTGGGTGGAAAAGGAAAAAGTGGTCGATGCCAATCGGCGTGACCACTTTTCAGAAATAGTTAGTATGCCAATACGCAGATCCGCTACCGGACGCGTCCAGGTGAGCGGCTTAAGCGTAGCATGTTCGGGTCCGTCGTGGAATACCAAGTCCATGACCCGAAGTTAGCCCAATTACTTGGTGAACTTCGCGTAACGGTTGCGGAACTTGTCCACACGTCCTGCTGTATCCAACAATTTTTGCTTCCCGGTGTAAAACGGATGGGAGTAAGAAGATACTTCCATCTTAACCAAAGGATACTCCGTGCCGTCGACATCCAACATTTCTTTCGTTGGGGCGCAGCTGCGAATGAGGGTTACGTCGCCTGTGCTCATATCTTTGAAGACACAAACACGGTAGTTGTTGGGGTGAATTTCGTTTTTCATCGCTTCTAATTTTAACAACCGAGATTTGGCCCGGTTTCCGGTTTAGCGGGGCGCAAAGGTAAAGAATGAATTGAAAACACATCGCATTTTTATTTCGCTTGTTTTAAGCGCCTTGCTACTTCTAATGGGCAGCCAAGGGTGCCGGCCCAGTGATGTGGTGGCAAAGAACGGAATTGCGCTTGATTTTTCGGCGGATACCGTCTACTTGGACACCGTCTTTTCTAGCATTGGTAGCTCGACTCGAACCGTACGCCTGATCAATCCAAGCAATGAAGCTATTCTGATCGATCGCGTGGCCTTGGGACGCGGAGCGGAAAGTCCTTTCCGATTTAATATCGATGGGCTCGAGGGGCCCGAAGTTCGAGACCTCATCCTGCCAGCGGGTGATAGTCTGTGGATTTTTGTCGAAGTTACCGCGCCCTCCGGATTGGTAGAAATGCTCTACACGGACTCCATTGTGGTCCACAATAAAAATATCATTCAATCCATTGACCTGGTTTCCTTGGCTTGGGATGCGCATTTCCACTATCCAACGAATGTGCTCATCATTCCGCAGGCCCCTCCCTTTGCTGACATACGTATTCCCTATTCTATCCTACCGGAACAAGCCCTTTGGACCGATGACAAACCCCATGTAATCTATGGCTACGTTGTGGTCGACAGTGGGGCAAGCTTGGACGTAACTGCGGGTGCACGTCTTCATTTCCATGCCCAATCAGGCCTCTGGATTGCCTCCGGTGGCAGCGTCACCTTCGATGCCGCCAATGCGGGTAGCTATACCAACCCTATTCAAATTGAAGGCGATCGGCTCGAACCTTTTTACGACGACATCGCAGGGCAATGGGGCGGTCTTTTGGGTGGAATTTTTGTACAACGTGGGGCAACCCTTTCCGTCAATCATACATGGATGAAAAATGGCAGTATGGGCATACGGTGTGATTCCGTCGCCGAAGGAGACCCTGCGAATGTCTTTATCCAAAATTCACTCTTCACAGACTTCAGCCGAGCAACCATCTATAGTGGCTTTGGACATCTCCGGCTCGAAAACACGGTCATCGCCCAAGCGGGACTCTATGGACTGTATGCCTTGGGGGGACGCGTTTCAGCCGACCATTGCACCTTTCACAACCAATTCCCGGCAGCGCGCTCCACTCCGACGATTGGCTTATTTAATCGCTATGACGATGGCACCGGAACCTACCGGTATCGAGCGATGAATGAGGCTCATTTTGGGAATTGTATTGTCACTGGGAATCAAGAATCCGAAGTAGGCTTGGGCTATGGGAATCAGGCGGCCTTTAACTACTACTTCGAAGGATGCCTTCTTAAGCTGAAAGTCAATCCCATCCCGGCCACGTACGATGTGCAAGACATGAATTTCTTCAAGCAGTGCCAGTTTAATACGAATCCTCAGTTCGTGATGGTAGATTCAAGGAATTTTCAACTGGATTCTGCTTCGGCCGCCTTGAACATTGGGTTGACGGGTCCAGCGCTTCGCGTGCCCCAAGATGCCCTTGGCCTGGTTCGGGGGAGCACTCCTGATGCCGGGGCACTCGAACGGCCTTAACGAAGGCTAAAGGGGCCTATTTCTGCTCCCGAAGAAAGGCATAGGTGTTCACCCCATCTGCAAAATCCCAGAGTTCCGGCTCTTGTCCTTTCCCAAAAGGAGTGGGCCCTTCCGACGATTGAACGCACTGAATTTGATTTTCCAAGGCAGCCAAGCGCTCCTGGGCATCCAGGGAATCGGTGTATCGTTGATAGTGAAGCACGGACACCGGGGGCTTGAGCTCGGAGTGCTCTCGAAGCAGCACAAAATTATTTTCTAAAAATGGCTCTTTATTGAGCATGAAGAGCGCTCTATGGTAGTCATAGTTGCTTCCATATTTTGCATGTTGGCCCAAATGCCCCCATGGTAGCCAGCTGGCAAAGAGTCGCTGGACATCATAGTCCAAAGGCAATAGAAAATGGGTGATGGAGCGACAACCGCGGCCAAAATACAGGAAGGTATCCTTAGCGAGAGCCTCCAATTCCGCATCACTCTCCCCTCCTGTCAATAGAGCGACCGAAGTGCGTGAGCCGCGAAGTACATGTGGTATTTGGCGAAAGTAATGTTCAAAGTAGCGCATGGTATTGCTGCTTCCCGTGGCTAACAGGGCATCAATCCCTTGCAGGCGCTCTACCGATTCAATGACCGCCTCCGAGTCTAAGGCCTTTAAAGCTTCAATGACGGCCGGCAAGAGCACGTTGTCCTCGGAAGAAGCTTTGTAATGGACGGACCAGCCGGCCAAGTATGCCATGAGGATGTCATGCAGCCCCACAAGGGGTAAATTTCCAGCGCAGAGCACCCCCACTATGCGGCTATTTTTCGGACCTGGGCTGCCCATTTGACTCGCCCATTCTGTCAAAGCCTCGGGACGCAAGGCCTGTTGCCAACCCACCAACGCTTGGATAGAAAATTCAGCGGTAAACCAGGGGTTCTTGGCTTTAGTCTGCAGCAGGATCGCTTCATCCTTGGACAGGTGTACCAATGCGGGGGCAAGTTTTTCTAAATGCTGTAAACGGCTATCCATGAGCAGGTCTGTATCTTTGTACAAAAGTAACCACGAGCTCATGGCCATCATCATTACAGACGAGTGTATTAATTGCGGAGCATGCGAACCGGAATGCCCTAACAATGCGATTTACGAAGGCGGCATGGAATGGCGCTTTGGCGATGGAACCGCGCTAAGCGGTGGCCTCGTTTCCACTTCCGGAATGGAAACCGACGCGGAAAAAGCGCAAGAGCCGGTGAGCTTTGACTATTACTACATCGTCACGGATAAATGCACGGAATGCCAGGGCTTTCATGAAACGCCTCAATGCGCTGAGGTCTGCCCTGTTGACTGCTGTGTTCCAGATGAGGATCACGTCGAGACCGAGTCGGCCCTTCTCCAGAAAAAGGCATTCCTTCACGCCGAATAACGAAATGCTTAGAGCCCTCGCGGTCGCCCTTTTACTCTCAGCTTGCACTGACGCGGCCGCGCGGGGCTTTTTTCCTCTTCATTCGATAGATAGCGCCTGGGTAAGCGCGGCAGAATCATGTCACTTTCGCGACGATAGCTCCGCTGCGCTGCGATTGGCCCATGGCCGGCGATTAGACTCGCTGCTCACGGTAGCCCTGGAAGGCTCCGACGAGCCCCTCGAATTATTTCGCAGCCACTCCCTGCCATCCGGCGTGCTTCGCACCGTCTCCTCGGATAAAAAATTGGTCGCATACAGCTTTGCCGTTCCGCTCAACCAAGGAGCCTACGCCTATTTTGGCCATGTGCATGCGGTGCTAGGCCAAGAGGCGGCGCATCGGGTCCTTCATGCAAATGCCCACAATCTAGACGCCTATCGAGCCACCGAGCCAGATGATTGGTTTGGCGGATTGATTTATCACATCGAAGCAAGCAAATACCGGAAACGGACTCGGTATATGACGTTGATGTTCCGCCCCCATGGCAAAGAAACCCAAGCGAAGTGGTTAGAGCCTTGGGTCGTTGGGCGCAGCACAGTACGAAACGGAAAGGCCACCCTCCCGATGTACTTCGGAGCCGCAGTATTTAGCGTCACGGACTTTGGAGGAGAACATTTCACCCGCCCGCCGAAGCGACTCATCCTCCGATACAGCCCTTCCGTTTCGGCTTCTATTCGGGTCGAAAAAGGAGGAGATTCTTTCCTCGTAGACGAACTCGCACCCATGCGCAACGGATTGCCCGGAGATTTTCGCTTTTATGGCCCCACTTTGGCCCAAGATCGCTTGTACTTTGATCGGGGGAAATGGACCATGAAAGCTGTTGAAAAAGGCTCAAAATGAAGCGGTATTCATTGGGACGACCGGTGTGCGTTTGGTACCTTTACGTCCTTATTTCACCTCCAGTCATTTGGAATTTAAGCTCATGAAAAAACACAACTTTTCTGCCGGCCCTTGTATCCTGGCGCCCGAGGTACTTCAGGGAGCCGCAGCGGCGGTCGAGAATTTTGCGGGAATGGACCTTTCCCTGATTGAAATCAGCCACCGCGACAAGAAATTCGTCGCCGTGATGGATGAGGCCATCGCCCTCAGTAAAGAATTGATGGGACTGAATGAAGAATACGAAGTGCTCTTTCTTCAAGGTGGAGCGAGTATGCA
>JAQWXR010000041.1 GCA_029254375.1 Schleiferiaceae bacterium
AGTAAGAGCGTTTTGTTCTGATAGGCAGGTGTGGAAAGCCACAAATTGGTCCCCCAGTAGAAGGTGGTCCAGGGTAAGATGCGGTGCTGCACCAGGGTACTGACTTCGGAGGCGCCATCCAGGCCGTCCCAGCGGTGTAGGCGGTAGGTGGTCGCGACTTGGAGCTTTCGGCCCAAGAAGCCCTGGTATTCAAAGCCCAGCGACTGATGCTGTCCAGCCAATCGGTCCATATGCGCCAGATGAATGCCCACTTTGTGGTTTTTCAAAACGGCATAGTAGGCAGCAACTTGCACGGTGAACGGGGCGTTGAAACGTGCCGGCGGGGCACTTTTGATTTGAAAACCGTCTACGGCTTGCGCCTGTAAATTGGTCAAATAATACGCCCATGTTCCTGTGTCTTGGGGCGAAAATCCCGTCGAAAAGCCGTTGTAATTGAAATTAGACAGCCATTGAAGGGACCGCGAATTCACCACGCCGCCTTGACTGGATCTACGCGTCAGCGGAATGCCCGTGCTGGAGGCGGATAGCGTCAAACGTTTCGTGGGCGTGTAGGTGAGGCCCAAATTCAAGCTGTAGCTATCCTTTTGTTCCTCGAGCATACGCAGGTAGGCCGGCACCATTCCCAAAATGAGATAGCGCGGGAAGTCCATGGCACTGTCTAACACGGCACCATCGGCAATCAAGCCAAAGGCCGAAATCTCCATGTTGCTGGTCCAGGTCAGTGTATTCGTTTGTGATGCGGTATTGAAACGCGAGGACAATTCCCACTGGTTTACATTCCACTGAAAGCCGCCGAGAAGTCGGTGCATTTGGACCGCTCCCCCTACCCGCAATTTGTCGTTGAAAGCGCGCTGATGGCCAATGGATGCATGCGCCATGGCACTTAAACCAAGACCACTCTGATCGAAGTTGCCGAAATAGTTGGGATTGACGACCCCATCAGGGTCCTTCATGCCATACAAGCCGAGCAGCAATAGGTCTTTGTCCAAATGGAATCGGGCATCTACGTTTATACCCGTTTGAACCCAGGTGTAGCCTTTTTTCCGCTTAAAACCGAAGCCGAGGAGATCCACATCGGTGGCGGAAGCCAAGCCCACATTGGGCGCTGCCATGAAATACAAGAGTTGACCCACATCGCCCCATAGATCCTTGAGCGGCGTGGTCATATTGCCCTGAGTCGTCACTCCCGGAAGGCTGAGGTGAAAGCGCAGGTCTGTTTTGGCGGCCGGGTTCTGGCTTAGGGAAAGCGGATTTCCGCTCATGCCATAGAGGTCGAGGTTTTGACCCATTGCACCCATAGAAGCCGCAAAACACAAAGCAAGTAGGAAGTGCTTTTTCATGGCTTAGAGGATGACTTTTTCAAATTCTACCTGCAGCCCAAGGTGCAACTCCAGGCCATTGCTTGCTTGTAATTTGACAGGGCTCTGGCCCCCTCCGGCCGTTTCCAAGGTGGCTTCGATTTCCAGCCATTTGGCCTGAGCAATCTGCTCCATAGCCACGGAGTCCAACGTCAGCACATCGGTTGCTGTGGTGGGTTGGGTGACATAGCCTGTGACTGGGTCGACCGTTGCGCTATGCACCAAGGGCACATCTTCGGTCCAAACCACCTGGCCCATGCTGGTATAAAAACGCAAATGCAAAGAGGCATCGAGCGGGAAATGGCTGATGGAGTGAATGTTGAGTTTCGCTTCCACCGCTACAGTGGTATCTGACTGAAGCTGTGACCCTAAGCTGCTCACGTCTACACTATCGCTAAAGCTTAATCCAGAAGCTGTGAGCGCAAAAGGCAACGTGAATTGGGCCCCTACCTTCACCGCAGAAGTATGGCTGATGTAGTTGAAGCGTCCTGTGGCGGTCGTATCCACATTATACCCGACACTTCCCCCAAACGCTACGCCCGTTTTAGGCCATGAAAGCACATCCGTAATGTTGGAGTTACTCGAGGTGTACGTCACGCTGGCGGAACTATTTTGGCCCAAATCTGCAGCAATCACGGGGACATTAAATACACTTGGGGTGGTGGTCAGTGCCACCATACTCCCGTCCGGCTTGATGCCCGCCAAGTCCATTTCCAACGTGATGGGGATACCCACATTGGTAGTGTTCGTCAAGTTAATCTCCAAAGAAGGCTCTGTAAAAATGATCGCCCCTTGCAAGCGATCTAGAGAGGGGAAGTCCATTTGCATCGTATCCCAGGGCAAAGCCAGGCTCTCCTGACCAAAGAACCCATAGACATAGTCCATGCCCAAGTTATTGATGGTAAAGTTGAAGGCGATGGTCTGGCTAGAATCCAAAGTCACCACTTGTCCGCTCGAAAGCAAGGTGACCTCGTAGGCTAAGGGCAATTGATTGTAGGGCTGGAGGACGTCTTGGGTCAAGTCCAAACTCAAACCACTCCAAGGGAAAGCCCCAAAGATGGTGGAATTCTTCAGGATGGTTATCGTTTGGGCCCATGCCTGGCCCCCATTGATACTCGAACCAGGTAGGCTGAGGATCACAGACACATCTTCGGGAAATCCAGAAGTGATACTGTAGTCTAGCTGGCCGGTGAGCATGCCAATTTCGGTAAT
>JAQWXR010000043.1 GCA_029254375.1 Schleiferiaceae bacterium
TAGATGCAGATAAAGAAGAGGTTAAAGAGCCTCCATACCCAGACATTATTTAACGGTGCTTCCTTGCGCAAAACTTCCCAACGGTAATCTTCTTCTCCTTTCCATGGCAACCAATGGTAGCCGCCGCGTCGAGCAAAATTGAAGGTCAATCGGGCACCCCAAATCAAAGTCAAGGCAGCCATCAGGCTAGCACGGGCATCCCAATTCGTTTCATAGGCGACATAGCCAACATAGACGATAGGGACCAAACTCCACAGCCGATCAACTTGGCTGCAATTGCCCGTAAGTTCACCGGCAATGACGGTGTAAGCGGTAAAGCCACCCCAAATCCAGGCTAAATCAATAAGTAAAGTCCACTGCGCGGAGCTCAAGGCCGGTGCTTCAAAATACGAATAGGCACAGGCGGCAAGTAAGGTGATTACTAGAAGGATAGCATTGCGAATCATCCTCCCAAAATACACAAAATCAAGAATTATCCGAACTGTCGCTGCCATTTTAGGTAGGCCTGCCAACCCTGGGCATTGTAGAGGCCTCCAATGTAATAGAGCGTAAAGGCGGAAGGTCGGTATTGCAATAAAGGTTGGAACAAGATCTGTTCGCTAAAATTATCCACTTGAAGCACAAGCCGCAAGTCCATGGCCCTATTCGCGCTAGCATTCAGGACGGATTGAAACAGATAGCCGTCAAAAATAAATTGGTTCGGATCGTTGAGCTCGCGTAGGGAAACTTTATTCAGGCTATTGGACCATTTGAACCTCCCTGCTGCTTGCAAGCTGATGTCCACTTTGTATTCGCTCGACCAGCCAATCCGAATTGGATCGTCATTATAGCTCAACGTCCGGCCGCGAAGATGGTTGGCAGAAACTGAAATGGCCTGACTCGGGGACCATTCCATCCCCACATTCGCGCTGTAAAGGTCATGATACGTTACGCCGAGGTAATTCTCTTCAAAGCGATACTTCCCAAAGGTGCGCAAAGTCAAATTGCTCGCTAATTGCACCCATGCGAAGGAAAGCATGGACTTTTCCTTTACGACATGGTCAAAATTCTCATACAGACTGGCCTCGACATAGGTGCCATATTGCTTGACCACCTTTTTATTTGGGAAGAACTTTAGGCTGTTGCCAAACTCATAGCGTCTAAAATTATTCCGGGGCTCAAAACCCATTTGGGCTTGAAAGGTTGGGGAAAGGACCATGTAGTCCAAACGGCTATTCCAATTGCGCGTAGTCCGACGGAGTGACGCATAGCCCGAGTAACCATTGAAGCGTTCACCATCGAGCGCGGCCGTGTAGCCGGCGAAATGCTCGCCATCCGAAATCCAATCCTCCGTAGGTTCCAGTGTCTCCGTCCGGGCAATTTCCCCTTTAATGCGCCAATTCCCCGCAATGGCCAAATCAGCATCCGCCGCTACCGTATGACCAAAGCCCCCGGTTTGATAGAGTCGGTGCGTAGTCATGACTCCGTAAGATGAAGCATTGGCCATCGGGTGTTCAGCTCTAAAGATGGAGGACCAGTTGCCTGTACTTGAACCATAGCTCGAGTAGTTTTCGCCTGGCACGAGGTAGGGTGAATTCTGATCATACCCACTCAAAACATAGACCCGCAAATCCTTGGATTGAAAGTTCACCTTGGTCAGGGCGCCGGGGTTGCTGATGGTTCGGGTGTAGGCATATTTGAGTCGGGACTCCAGCATGTCGCTGCCTTCGATGAAAAAAGGACGCCGTTCCGGGTAAAAGAGGGCAAAGGCTGAATTTACCGAGACTTGAGCTACATCCGCTTCGACTTGGCTAAAGTCCGGTAAAATAGCCGCTTCGACCGAGGTTGACGCGTTCAAGGCCACAAAAGCAGAACCTCCACCCTTGATGCTACGCGCAGGAACCTGCCCGGGGCTGGCTGCAGCAAAAACATAGGGGAGATATTGATTTCGCAGAGCGGGCTGCAGTCCGTCTAGAATCAACGCATGGTCATACAAACAATCATTGCACGGATTGGTCCGGTCAATGGGGTAGGATTGCGTGTTGACTTGAAGTCCGTCTTCATAGAGTTGACGGAAGAAGGCAAAGCGCCAACGCTGCTCGGATCGGCTTCCAAATTGCAATGAGTTGAATGGAATCTGCATCTCCACTGTGTAATAGTCATCAAAGCGTTGGGCGAAGGATTCATAATTCACATCATAGGAAACATCGAATTCGTCATCCATCTGAGTGGCAGGATTATTTTTTCGTATATCCATTTGGACTGCGTAGGCATTGCTCGCTAGATAGACCATATTTCTAGTATCACCGTATACGTCCAAGGCTATCCCTATGAAATCATCACCCCATGCTTCATCTCTACGGGAAAGGTTTGCTCTGAAATAAGCTGGATCAAAATGGCATTCAAATGCGATGATCAGGGTCTGCTCTGTTCGAAAAATATAGCCGACGGTCTTTTGAGGAGCTGGTGTATTTGTCCCGGGTCGAATTTCAAAAGGCAAATCGATCACTAAAGCGCCGTCATATTCACCATCAGATAGGTGGCCATCGAGCTGTACCTCGCTAGAAAAAGGGACTAGGTGTTGGTTTACATAGTCTGGAAGCTGCGCCACGGCACTAACAGCGATGCTGCTCAGACAAACAGAAACAATGAAACGAAGGCGGGCCATAGAGTGAGGGTAGTGAAGCGCTAACTTGAGCACAGTAAAGTTAACTCCTAAACTCAGGGAAATGCGTGCAATAATTACAGGGTCTAGTCATGGGATTGGTTTAGAAATGGCAAAAATATGTCGTGCCAAAGGGATGGAAGTTTGGATCACCGGCATGTACGTAGAGAATCTAAAGGAGCAAGCGGAAGAATTAGGTGCCCACGCCTTCTTAGCTGCGGACTTAAGCGCGAATGCCGGTCAGGAGGAATTTTTGGAATGGGTCGGCCCGGAGCCTATAGATTTATTTGTCAATAATGCTGGCTACGGGATTTGGAAAGACGTGGTGGACACCGAGCCGGAGTCCATGGAAACCATGATTCGCCTCAATGTAGTAGCGCTCACACGCTTCTCCCGAGAAATGGCAATTCGGATGAAGGTGCAGGGCTATGGTCGTATACTCAACGTGGCTTCGACTGCAGCTTTCCTGCCTGGCCCGCATATGGCGGCCTATTATGCATCAAAAGCCTATGTTCTATCCTTTTCTGATTCACTGTCTTTCGAGCTACGAGGGTCGGGAGTCACGTTAACGACGCTCTGCCCAGGGCCGACGAGAAGTGGATTCTTTAAGCGGGCTGGCATGGTTTCCATGCCCTTGCTGGATGGTCCATGGATGCCCATAATGTCGGCCCAAAAGGTAGCAGCTGCAGGACTTAATGCAGCACTTCGGGGCAAAAGACGATCCGTTCCGGGCATCATGAATTACCTAAGCAGTAAAGCACCTATATTTATGCCTCGATATATTCAGTTAGGCATGCTTAACTGGCTTCAAGGAACAAAACAATCAAAAACTACATGTCAAACGAGAAATATTCAGCCGCAGAAAATTATCATCGATTACTCAAAAATAATAAGCAATTCGTTTCTGATAAGCTTGAGGAAGACCCTGCGTTTTTTGAAAAACTAGCCCAAGGTCAGAGTCCAGACTTTTTATGGGTGGGCTGTTCCGACTCTCGGGTGCCTGCGAATCAAATTACCGGGACAGATAGTGGTGAAATATTTGTTCATCGCAATGTGGCAAACCTTGTGGATATAAATGACATGAATTTCTTGAGTGTTTTACATTACTCGGTTGACGTTTTAAAAGTTCGACACATCATCGTTTGTGGTCACTATGGCTGTGGTGGAGTGTTAGCTGCTATGGGACGCACGCACATTGGGATGGTGAATCACTGGATTAGCCGAATCAAAGACGTGTATCTCAAGTATGAGGGGGAATTAAGCGCTATTCAGGATGAAGCTAAGCGCGGAGATCGTTTAGTCGAGCTCAATGTGACAGAACAAGTTCGAAATTTGGCTAAAATCCCAATGGTTCAGCGCGCTTGGAAAAACCGTGAGCTGAGCATTCATGGGTGGGTCTATGGCCTTTCCGATGGACTGTTAAAAGATCTCGACGTGGTGCATGAAGACCTGGACGGAATCGAAGAGATCTACCGCTACGAAAATCTCTAAGTTTTGCCCTCCTAAAGTAAAAAAGCCGCCCCGAAAGGAGCGGCTTTTCTTGTTCTCGATTTGTTTTACTTAGAAATCGCAGCGCAGGTAGAAGACTGGGAATAAACCGAGCTGATACTCTTCGCGTACTGGATTTGGTGAACCTGGGACATAGGTTAAGGTTAGAATATTTTTGTGATTGGCCAGATTGGCCATGTCCAAGCCGAATTCCCAGGCTGTGCTTGGATAGTTCCACTTATACCCCAACTTCAGGTCGAAACGCATATAGGCGCGGTTTTGAACCGTATTATTCGTGGCATCTACGAATACGATTTCACCGGTGCGTTGAGATTCTGAATCATCAACTTCCGCGCCGAACCAACGCCCACCCACAGTAGTATACTTGAGGCCCACGTTAAAACGATTGTTCTTACCCAATTTAACTTCCTTGGCGGCGAGCACATTGAAGGCATATCGGCCGTTAAAGACGGTGTTGCGCCAAACGCCATCTGAGCCTTGGTATTTGGCATCAAATAGGGATGCGGTGGTCAGGAAATAGAAACCTCCAGTAAAGAAGCGCTCGGCAGTCAATTCCAGTCCATAGTTCCTCCCTATCCCAGTGTTCTGAAGGGTATCGGGCCAAATTCGACCAAATCCCGTTCCTGCATTCAACATGGAGAAGCTACTCGCTTTGGTTTCCACCGGGACGTCAAAGAGATACTGATAATAGGTTTCCACTTTGGTTTTGATCGGAAGGCCTTTGAAGGAGCGTTCCCAGCCGCCCGCAACTTGGAAGCTCTTCATTAGGCCGATGCGCTCCGTATTGTGTTCTTGGGGGTCATGGCCCACGGTAGACACAGCGTAATAATACAGGTAAGGGGCTTGCATTTGCGCATGCAAACCACTTCCAGCGAAGAAGCGATCATTTGTAGTGGCCTGGTAACTGATTCCTACTCGAGGTTCCAAAGGCATGAAGGAGATCTTATTCACTCCGGCATACAAGGATGTAGCCCCCATAGTCACGGTTGTTTTATCTGTTAAACGTGATTTATACGAGATGTAGGGTTGGACGACCGGCCAGGTAGCTTGGCTAGCCCATTGAACACGCCAAGGGGGCAAGGTGCCAGTAAGGCCGTCGAACTGACGAACAGAATCCTGATAATTAAGCATGTAAAGATCTGCGTTTACCCCATACTGAAGCGTCCCACGTAAGCCTATTTTATGGTTGTAGGATATAAATGCGTGGATTTTATTCTCCGTAAAAGTATAATTCAGCATGGTGTCATTCTGTGTGACAACCCATCCATAACTTCCGTCATCCAAAAGTCCGATTTCTCGCTGAAGCTTTGTGTTAACTGCCGTGATGCGCGCAGAAGAAGCCGCCAGTCCGGCTTTCATAAAGCTCCGCTTGTTGATTGGGCGAGTGTAGTTAATGCCGCCTACAATCATATCACTACCGAAGTACTGGTCGCGGTCCGTAGAGCCATAGCTTTCGAACCCACTGGTGTCGGTTTGATTGCTAATGAGGATTTCAATGTCTGATTGGCCGAACATCGTCCATAAAGCCAATTTTCCTCCATTTTGGAGTGGAAAAGTAATGCGAGCTGCTCCATCTTGGTAGGTTGGAATGGCGGTCGTGCCCAAGTTGATATTCAAGGCTTGGAACATACTCAAGGTCGAGTATCGGTATACGCCTAGGAAGGATGGAGCTTTCGGCCCTTTGCCCAAGGGACCTTCCAGCATGAGTTCTGTGCCCAGTAGCCCCAGTTGGGCAGATCCTTCAAATTTTTGGTTATTTCCATCCCGCATTTGCAAGTCAAAAACTCCTGCAATTGCGTTGCCGTATTCTGAAGGCCATGCGCCCGTGAAGAAGTCTGAATTTGATAAGAATTTATTATTCAGGATAGTCACTGGGCCTCCTCCTGTTCCAGGGATGGAAAAGTGGTTGGGATTCGGAATATTGATGCCCTCCAAGCGATATAAAACGCCCGCCGGGGTGTTTCCGCGAATAACGAGGTCATTGCGCTGGTCATCTGAGCCTTGAACTCCGGCAAAATTGGTCGCCATACGAGCGGGCTCTCCTCGAGATCCGGCATAGAGGTTCGTTTCTTCTACGGAAAACTGACGAGAAGACACGGTGGCCATTTCATTTTTGGCTTGACCGGATTGCACAGCAACGACATCGATTGTCCCTAATTGGGTGGCCTTTTCTTGAAGTCCAACATTTAAAACAGCCTCCTTGGCAGAGTTGAGTTCGATAGCTTGGGATTGTGAACTGTAGCCAAATAAAGCTGCTACGAGCGTTTGACGACCAATGGGAATACCTGCTAAGGCAAATTGACCTGATTCATCGGTGAGGGCTTTCTGGTCTCCAATGGTAATCGTAACGCCCACAAGTGGAAAACGAGAATCCAAATCCACAATGGTGCCGCGTACGGTTTGCGTCAAGCCTTGAGCATGGGATAGTATAGAGCTAAGAAGCAATGATAATAGTAGAATCCAGCGTGCTTTCATAGGTTGTAGTTTATTTAGATTTCTAAAATTAGGTGAAATCTGAAGATTGTATTTCAGTCTGATCCTGAGTGGCATAAAAATTGGACCTTTGAAAGATAATTATTCCCCATGAAACAACTCACCCTCCTTCTTGCCTTCATTTTAATATCCAACGCCACTTGGGCACAGTCCAGAGGTTCGTACACGATTAACGGATTTGTAACGGATGAGGCCACTGGTGAAAAGCTAATCAGCGCTTACGTGTTTGACCAAGTGAGCCAGCAGGGTACGACCACGAATGCCTACGGCTTTTATTCAATGACCTTACCTAAGGATTCCGTGGCTCTTCAGGTGAGCTATGTGGGCTATGCGCCCTACCTTAAGGGAAGCTTCTTAAATCGCCGCACCGTGACGGAAATGGATGTTATGTTAATCCCTGATAATATTTTAGATGAAGTAGAGGTAATCGGTACGCGCAGCGGAGAAGTTCAAGAGCGTACCCAGATGAGCTCAATCAATCTAGACATCAAAACGGTAAAAAACTTACCTGTTCTTCTCGGAGAAACGGATTTACTTAAGGTGATACAATTGCTTCCTGGTGTTCAAAGCGGAACGGAGGGGACCTCTGGATTTTATGTTCGTGGAGGTGGCCCGGATCAAAACTTAATTTTAATTGATGGGGTACCAGTCTATAATGTTTCGCACTTATTTGGCTTCTTTTCCATTTTTAATGCAGATGCGATCAATAATGTCCAGCTGATCAAAGGAGGCTTTCCCGCCGAATATGGTGGCCGACTTTCCTCTGTGTTGGATGTACGGATGAAAGAAGGCAACATGAAGGAATGGAAGGCTGAAGGCTCTGTAGGTGTTATCTCCTCCAAGCTAACCTTGGAAGGGCCGCTTTGGAAAGACCGAACTTCTATGATAGTCTCCGCGCGACGCACCTATTTAGATGTCTTGACCCAACCCATCATTTTGGCAAACAATCCAAATGGAACAGGAGGCTATTATTTTTATGACTTCAATGCCAAAGTGAATCATAAAATCAATAGAAACAATCAGCTTTATTTGAGCTATTACAACGGGTTGGATGAAGCCTATATCCGCTACTCAGATAGTTACGAAAATCAGGGGATTCGGAATAACACGGTATCCGACAACAGTTTGAATTGGGGAAATCGTATTGCGACGGCTCGTTGGAATTGGATTATTACCCCCCAATTATTTAGCAATGTAACGGCGACCTATAGCCGCTATCGCTTCTTGACCGATTTGAACTTGGAAGACAGTGAAACAGATTTGGCCACGAATCTCACGAATACGAACCGATTCGCCGTGAGTTATTTGTCCGAAATTGTCGATAAAGGAGCACGCTGGGATTTTGATTACGCTCCTAGTCCGAATCACGCGATCAAGTTTGGCGCTTCGTTCACGCAACATGCCTATGAGCCAGGAGTGAACAGCATCACATTTAGTTCGGGAGCGAACACCTTAGATACCAATTTTGGTTCGTTTCCCAAGGTGGCCAATGACTATGTCGCCTATTTCCAAGATGACTGGAAAATCGGTGATCGTCTGCGGGTAAATATGGGACTTCACTTTAATGGTTTTTCCGTGGATGACGTGAATTATCAGAGCCTTCAACCTCGACTCTCCGCGCGCTATCTGCTCAGTGAAAAAAGTTCGATCAAATGGAGTTATGTCCAAATGGCACAATACATGCACTTGCTTTCAAACCAAACGATCGGTCTACCAACCGATTTGTGGGTGCCTGTGACGGAGAATGTGCGTCCGCAGGAAGCATGGCAAAGTGCTTTGGGCTATGCACACAATCTTGGGGATGGCTGGGAACTCACTTTAGAAGGCTATTACAAGGACATGCAGAATCTGGTAGAATACAAAGACGGTGCCTCCTTCCTTTTTGGATTCCAGGATTGGCAAGAGAAAGTGACCACAGGTCGTGGATGGGCCTATGGAATGGAGTTCTTGCTCGAAAAGAAGACGGGACGCACCACCGGCTGGCTAGGCTATACCTGGGCCAAAGCCATGCGGCAGTTTGATGAAATCAACTTCGGCAACCCCTATCCTTATACCTTCGACCGTCGCCATGATGTGAGCGTGACGATGAGCCATCAATTTAACGAGGCATGGTCAGGGGGGTTAGTTTGGGTCTATGGTACTGGACGAGCAACGACCTTGCCTACTCGCTCCTATTTTGCCCGTCCAGAATCCTTAGGATGGCAGCCATGGTACTATAGCATTGACCAGGTGGATGGCCGAAACAATTTCCGCGAACCAGCATACCATCGATTAGATCTTTCGGTAACTCATACGAAGCAGAAAAAATGGGGCGAAGCAAGTTGGCAATTTGGGCTTTACAATGCCTACAACCGCATAAATATCTTCTTCATGGATTTTGGCACCACGGACACTGGGAATCGGGTGTTGAAAGGCTATGGATTGTTCCCCATGATTCCTTCGGTGTCGTATGCATTTAAATTTTAATATCATGAAGCGTTATATCCTTCCTTTACTTACTCTAGCCGGCATTTCATTCCTCAGTTGCGAGCGAATCATCCCGTTTGAATCCGATGATGTGAATCCACTAATCACGTTATACAGCACCTTACAGCCGGACTCCTCGGTGGAGGCCTTTGTTTCTCGATCCATTGGCATCCTTGATCAAAGCGAGCCCATCCTGATTAATTCGGCGCAAGTCTGGGCAGAGGATAGCAACGGAAACTTTTTGGATTCATTGACCTTTATCGGCTTAGGGATATACCGTTCGACCAATCTTAGTGGCATAGAGGGAGGCAAGTATGAGATTCATGCAGCCTATGAGAATTTACCTTCCGTTTATGGATCGGCCACGATTCCGAATATTCCAGCTGAAGGCGCGGTCGACTCACTCGACGCCGTAGAAGGGAATTTTGGCGGACCAGGCCCATCTTCACAACCATACCTGTCCTATTCATTTGAAATCATCGATGATGGCGAGCCCGGATACTATTTTATTGAGGCGTATGAGCGCCTTCGCGGAACCACCACCATTCCAAATTATCCCTTAGAGATCGAAACAGATGACCCCTACGTCACCGGGAGTGGTTTTGGTCTAAACCAATACAAGCAGCGCGTGGAAATATCGAACGAATTATTCCTGGGGGGAAGTCACGTGTTGAACTTCCGTATCTACCAATGGGACTTTAATGGAATGGAAGTCCTCTTTAAACTCAAGAAGGTGGACGATGCCACCTTCTTTTATGAACGTTCATTAGATCAGTTTAAGCGGGCGAATGGGAATCCATTTACCCAGCCAGTGTCCGTTTATTCTAACGTGTTAGACGGTCTAGGAGTCGTCTCAGCAGAGGCTTTCCGCTGGATTCTGCCTTAGAAGCTACTTCAGCCGCCGGAGGGGCCATAGCCACTCCACTGCTTGGGCAAATATAGTCTGTTACCGCAATGCCTACTTGTTGTTTGATCGCCCCATATCCACCTTGGATGTCCACGATGTTGTGAAGTCCGCGGCTCTTCAGAATGGAGCTGAAGATCATCGAGCGGTAGCCCCCTGCGCAGTGAATGTATAAGGGATTTCCAGAAGGCAGCTCCTTGAACCGCACGTTGAGATCGTCCAAAGGCAAGTTGATCGAAGTCGTCATGCGCTCCGCGGTGAATTCTCCCGTCTTGCGGACGTCCAATACAATCGCCGCTGGGTCTGCGGCAAGGCGCTGGGCAAATTCTGTGGTGGTGATGCTCTCCACCTGATCAACTTCTTTGCCTTCATTTTTCCAAGCGTCAAATCCACCTTCTAGGAAGCCTAGGACACGGTCGTAACCGACGCGTGCCATCCGCTTGATCACTTCTTCTTCACGACCTACTTCGGTCACGAGTAGAATGTTCTGCTTGATGTCGGGGATAAGCGCACCGACCCAAGGAGCAAAGCCCCCATCGATCCCAATGTTGATAGAATTCGGGATGTGCCCTTGTGCAAAATCTTGCGGTTTGCGGGTGTCGAGTACTAAGGCTTCCATTTCATTACCCATTGCCTCGAATGTGGTGGGGTCAAATGCCTTGCTGGCTTCGGCTAAAATCTCCTCAAACCCTGGAATCGCTTTTTTATTGAGCGCGACGTTTTCAGGGAAGTAGGCGGGAGGAGGCAAAAGGCCATCCGTTACTTCGGCAATGAAGTCCTCACGTGACATGGTGGTGCGAAGGGCATAGTTGGTTTCGAGCTGCTCGCCCAAAGTCCCGACGGTCTCCTTGCTCATATTCTTTCCACAGGCTGAACCGGCACCATGGCCGGGATAGACAACTACGTCCGGGCTGAGCACCATGATTTTTTCACGAAGGGAGTCAAAGAGCATACTGGCCAAGTCTTCTTGGGTCATACTTGCTGCTTTTTGAGCTAAGTCAGGACGTCCGACATCGCCCAAAAAGAGGGTGTCACCGGAGAAGAGGGCACGGTCTGCACCACTTTCGTCCATGAGCAGATAGCAGGTGGACTCCATCGTGTGACCTGGGGTATGCAATACTTTGATTTTCAGATCACCTAGGGTCAATACTTCGCCATCCGCTGCGGAATGGAAGGTGAAGTCGGGGTTGGCGTTGGGGCCGTAGATAATTTGGGCACCCGTTTGTTCGGCTAAAGCGACGTGGCCTGAAACAAAGTCCGCGTGGAAATGCGTTTCCAAAACATATTTGATTTTTACGCCGAGCTTTTCCGCACGATCCAAGTAGGGTGCGGATTCCCGTAATGGGTCAATGACCACCGCCTCACCATTCGAATGGATGAAGTATGCGCCTTGAGACAAACAGCCGGTATATATCTGTTCAACGTTAGGATGAATATTCATAGCCTGTGATGTTCTTTTATTCGATTACAATAATTCTTTGCCTACTATTAGAATGCCCATGATAAGGACAAACCATCCAAAAGCTTTTTGAAGGGGCTTGGAATCAATTTTCTTACTCACAAATGTACCTATCACCATGCCAAGAATTGCGACCAAAGTCACTAATGTCAGGAGGTTCCAGTCCATTTCATGCTTGCCTAGGTCACCAGTAAAGCCAATAAGTGACTTGAACGCAATGATCGTCAAACTTGTTCCTACCGCCTTTTTCATATCTAGCCCCGTGACGAGAACTAGAACGGGGATGATGAGGAATCCACCTCCGGCGCCAACTAGGCCTGTAACTGTGCCTACACCCAAGCCTTCTGCAAGAATGAATAAAATCTTTTTGCCGATAGGTAAGGTATTCACAGGTGTAACAGCTTTCTTGCCAACAATCATGCCCCGCGCAGAGAGTAACATCAGCACGGCAAAGAGGAGCATTAAAAGGGTATCACGTGTGATTTCAGATTGCCCAACTGTAGTGATGACGTCAGGAATGTATGGAATGACGTAGGCCCGGGTCAGGTAAACGGCGACTACGGCTGGAGCCCCAAAATAGAGGGCCGTTCCGAAGTCCACGTCCCCTTGACGGGCTTTCGGTATAATCGATGCGAGGGCGGTGGCGCCAACAATGAAAAGGGAATAGGCGGTAGCCAGTGTGGCATCAATTTCGAAGAGATACACCAATACAGGCAATGTCAAGATCGAACCGCCACCCCCGAGGATTCCCAGAGAGAGACCAATCAGCAGGGAGGCTAAATAAGCAAGAATAATCATGGGAATAGATCAATTTTATCAAAGCGAAGTTGCAAAAAAATAGAAAAGAGCCTGTGACTTGTATCACGAAAGAAATGAATCTTCTGAGAATCGTCTTCGGAGCTGCGCTCATTCCCAAGTATATAGTGGGATGCGAGCTGCCTAAGAAGTGCTAAATCGGCATCATAGGTCAAAGGAATATAATTTCAAATGCCGCAGTTCTTGTATGTACTATTAAATGGACGCATCTTTGTTACGTCATGTCAAATTCTCACAGCCACTCTGCAATCATTCCTCTCGCTTGGCCAGAAATGACCGCTCGTGGATCGGAAAAAATCTGGTTCTATCTGCGTAAAATGCGATTGATACAGAACATCAATTTGATGGTGGGTCACGCAGGCATGGTTATCGTCGAAAAAGGAGAGTTTAGATATTTTGATTTTGGTCGCTACTTAACGCCTCGCATTATGGGTCGAGCGCGTAGCAAGGAAACCGACCCTAAGCTCCAATTAGACATAATTCCTGAGTGGGATGACCAAGGGCAATTATGCAATTTTGAAGCGCTTTTGATCGAATTGGAGCAAAAGAAAGCGGCAACTCATGGTAGTGGCCGAATGTTTGCTAGTATTTTATATGGATGTGAAATTGGCAAGGCACTCGACTACGCTCAAAGCATTCAAGAAAAGGGCTTTATGGGCTATAATGGTCTAGATCGAAAGCAATCCAACTGTGCTCGCTTTGTGGCCGCTACAATCCTAGCCTCATTAGATCCAAAAAGCAAAGAATTTAGACGCTTTAAGTACCCTGTGACCTATGCCCCTTCGCCCTACTTCAATGTGATTGCAGGGGCAAGCTCTGGTCAGTTTATAATTTGGGTTAATGGGGAGGGGGAATGGCATCAGCGACCAGTTGGCCATGCTCTAGGTGATATTCTTGAAAAAATATCCTTCGCTTTCCGGAAGAGCAAGGCCCAACAATTACCACCCGATGAACGCATAGGTGAATTACATGAACCAGACGACCGCGCGAGTGGAATTCCTGATACGGCGACCTACATTGGAGGGATTGGTGAAGGCGCTTGGCATGATGTTCGCGTAATTTCTAGTGACTGCCTACAAATGTCCCGAATAGCGCTTGATGGGGTGGTAGAATTCACGGCGGATTATCGCTGCGACTCCGCTTGGTCAGCCCTTCTCTCTTCGGATGAAGCTCAATTAGTGCATGACACCCATTTTGCCTGGCTAACCTTGGCAAATAAATCAACGAATGAGCGCCATCGGTGCCACCGAATCTTTTAAAACCCACGTCCATGTCTACGGATGACGCAACGCTACTTGAAATTTTAACTTCAGGATGCGATGAACGAATTTTTCTTCGCCCCGATACGGATGCGAATAAATACCATTTGAATCCGCTCAACTACGAAGGACTCTTCCATCGAGGTTCTTGCACCTGCGGAACATTGACCCCTTCGGGGCATGTAACGGCTAGGGATTTCATGGATGCCTATTCCGAGGACCGCTACGAGGTTATCGTAAAGGATCAAACCAAGCGCTTACAGGCCTTGCTTCGTGAAACGGAAGAAGATCAGTTTCATGTCTTCTTCGGGCCAAGTGGGAGTGACATGATGTACCTACCCCTGATGTTTCAGGCCATGATCTACCCAGGTCAGGAAATCATCAACATTGTCTCTTGCCCAGAGGAACTGGGTTCTGGATCTAAAGCGGCGGCTGAAAACGCCTACTACGCCGAATGGAACCAATTCGGGGAACGAATCCCCATGGGGGAAAAAGTGTGTGAAGAAGTTCAATCTCGGGTTCACTTCCTTGATGCGCGAGCATCCACAGGCCACATAGTCGACCGGAAGCAAGCGATTCGCGATCTCATTGCCAAACACCCCGGTCAGCCTTTAGTCGGTAATCTGGTATTTGGCAGTAAATCAGGGATCAAAGATGATCTGGCCATCATTGATGAATTTAAAGAAGGCGTCATGTGGGTGGTGGATATGTGCCAATTTCGCACGGACCGCACCTTGATCCACGATCTGATTGCAAAAGGCGTCATGATCATGGTAACGGGGTCCAAGTTCTACCAGGCGCCGCCATTTTGTGGTGCCCTCTTGGTGCCCAAGCAATGGACCAAGAAAATGGCTCATTTGCGCGCTGAAGTAGCCAAGGGGTTTGAGCGATTGTTTACCGCCTATGACTTCCCTACGGCCTTGCCTGCTGTTCGTAAGCAGTTGCCTCATTTCAAAAATGTTGGACTTCGTTTACGTTGGGAGATTGCCCTGCGAGAAATGGAAGCCTATATGGCCTTTTCTCAAGATGAAGCGAATGGCTTGATCCGTCGATGGAGCCAAGTGGTCACAGGTCGATTGGCACAAAGTGACTACTTCCGCTTGATGCCAAACATTGAACTGACCAATGATAGTATTGTCAGCTTCATGGTTTTGGTGGATGGTCGTTTGCTGAATAATGTGGAGTTAAAAAAGCTCTTCGACTACTTGGTACTTAGCCGACATGAAGGCTTACGTGATTACGATCGAATTTTCCTCGGACAGCCAGTGCAGTATGGCGATAAGAGTTTCATCCGACTAGCCATTGGATCTAACAGTGTGCGAAGGCAACTCGCCAAGAGACAGTTTGACCCCACAAATGACCTCCAGATTATCGCATTGATTGAACGGGCGGTAAAGCATATTTTTGAATAATGAGCCCATTAAAGGAAGAGGCCCTTTGGGCAGTAGAAGCTACCAAGCGGCTTGAATTAATCGCCGAAGTCGACACGGCGGTCCTTTTTCACTCCTGGAATCAACATAAGCGGTATTTGGATCATCTCCGAACGGCCTTTGGGCAAGAGGAGGCATTGCACGCCGTGGCCATCAAGACACAACCTCATCCAGCTATTTTGGCACAAGTCGTTCAATGGGGCTTTGGCTTGGAGGCTGCTTCGATGGAAGAGGTGCAGCTAGCAATTCAAGCGGGTTGTTCGCCCGATCGCATTGTTTTTGATTCGCCGGTTAAGACCCGCCGTGAGATTCAAGAATGCAATTCGAAATACCCTGGCATTCGATTCAATGTCAATTCTTTAGAAGAGCTTCATCGATTGCCTGGGTCGCCATCTTTTCCAGTTGGAATCCGGATTAATCCCATGGTGGAAACGGGCGCTCCGTCGGTTTATCATGTGAGCCATAACGAGTCCAAGTTTGGAGTTCCTTTAGCGGAAAAAGAGGCCATCCTAGAGGCTATTGACCACTATCCCGTGGTGCAGTTGCATGTCCATTCGGGTTCATCGATGGCGAATTTAGATTCGGCGGTGGCGGCCATCCGTTCAATTTTGGATGTGGCTCAAGAAGCAAATATGCGTCTAGAGAATAAGGGTGTTTCACGAAGGATTCACAGTATTGACATTGGAGGAGGCTTAATGCCGGAAGAATTGACAGATAGTCCTTCTGCGATGGAAGGGTACGTCGCTGCGTTGCGAACTAGCTGTCCAGATCTATGGGATTACCGGATTATTACAGAATTCGGCCAATGGTCCTATTTCTATACAGGCTATGCAATCAGCAAGGTGGAGTATGCTGTTCAGCGAGGAGATGCTCGTGTAGCCTATGTGCATTTGGGTGCAGATTTCCTGCTTCGTGACGCCTACGTCAAACCTCGAGGGATTGAATTTGTCCCCCTAGCCGAAGCGGCCCACCGACCCTTGCAATGCACGGATATTGCTGGTCCACTGTGTTTTGCGGGTGATTATCTACAAAAAGGCTTAGACTTGCCTCGCCTCGAAGAGGGGGATGACTTACTGATGCTCCATACAGGATCAAACGCCTACGCATTGTGGTCGAGGCATTGCAGTCGAACCATTCCAATGGTTCTTGGGGTTGATTTTGCCACCGCCCAAATCACCGTCCTGTCGCCTCGGACTAACCCATTTTTGGGGACGATTTAGTCGAAATAGTATCCGTAACTTTAAGTGTGCGGAAATCATTCTTTTTTTTGGCCACTTTCCTTGTAGGATTTTCCGCCTTTGGTCAGTTGGATACTGCGTTTTATTTGCCTCCCATTCCTGAGTGGTTAGATCAAAATCAAGAGATTACATTAAGCACCCCATTCCCAGATGCTGAAGTGGTCGTGTTTAACTCAGACAGCAGCTATTTTCAGACAGTAAGTCTATTGCAAGGCATTCCCCAGACGCTTACCCTCTCGAGCCAAATCACCAATCTGTGGAGTACGTATGGGGCCATTTCTTTGACCAAAGCGCATCAACCTATGAACCGAACGGCGCTTTTTGTGCGCAGCAATCGCGATATTATGGTGACGCAGCGCATCAACCACGTCTATAATCAGGATTTAGTGACGGGAAAGGGAACCCGAGCCTTAGGCACCGCATTTCTTGCGGGCAATCAAACGAAAATTATCCCCGCCAACCCAGCGCCTGAAGCAGCCATGGGCTTTATCTCCGTGGTAGCTACCGAGCCTAATACGACTGTGGTCATCACGTTGCCTGCGGGGGTGCTAAATACGGCCGGGAACAATCAAATGACGGTAAACCTTCAAGCCTGGCAGTCGTACACTACGACTATTGCAGAGACCTATCAGTTTATTGGGGCGAGTATCACGGCCACGAATCCGATAGCGGTCACAACTGGGGGCAATCACTACAAGCAGAATTCGGGTGCGCCATCTCAGGATGGTGGCTTTGACCAACTGGTTCCCGAAGATCTGCTGGGTACTGACTATATGGTAGCGCGAGGGATTGCCCCGACAGGGTTAGACTACATTGTGCTTATTCCTACAGTCGACAGTACAGAGATCAAGGTGAATGGAGTGGTTCGGGGCTATTGGGACCGCGCTGAAGCGGCAACGCTCACTTTTGCAGGCAATCAAAACAACGTAGGAGACTTGGCTCAAGTCGAGGCTAGTGCCCCGATTTACTGTTTACACATCACTACTGGCTCCAATCAATACCAACCGGAGTTGGGCATGTCCTTAGTCCCGCCGATTGGTTGTACTGGCAGTCGGGCCGTCTATGCGACCCGAATGAGTGGACTCAATACACACCTATTGGTGATTGTCCCTACTTCGGGGGTGGCTAGCTTGAAGTACAATGGGCTGCCCTTATCAGCGAGTACCAAGACCAGTACGAATGGTCTGTGGAAGTCCATCTACATCCCGGACAACCAGGTGACAGGTACATGGTCCCTGACTTGCCAAAAACAGTTTCATGTCGAAGTGATCGCCGGCGAAGGCGCAGGGACAGGTCTGGCCAGCTTTTATTCGGGCTTTGATGCAGGTCTGGACATCCTTGATCCCTATCTCAATTTGGGATCCAGCATCCTAAACTTTCCTGTACGATGTAGCACCCCCTTGCCTGGGTTCTTTGGCATTCAAACGTGCAACCGTCCGGTAGAGGTGATTCGAACCAAAGTGATAAGTGGTCAGGCGACGGTCAACGACGCCAATCCGTGGGATACGGTGTTGAGTGTTCAGCCCGCCCTGGGCTTTGCGGGGGAGATATGGGTGCGTTTGCTAGCCCGAGACGCCAGCGGATCCTTGGATTCCGTGTTGATGCGCTTTCCCTATTACCCTCAAGGGGCGGACTTGCTTCCGGATACCGTGCTCGGTTGCCCCGGATCTCCGGCGGATATCACTGCGCCCTTTGGGATGAAGCATTATGTGTGGTCCACGGGCGACACAACGCAATCTGTTCAATACGGAGGGTATGGCCCCCTCGTGCTCTATGCCGAATCCGACTCCTGTGCCTATACTGATACCGTTTGGGTTGTCTCTACAGACCCATTGCCTCGATATTTTCCCCCAGAGATCATTGTGTGCGACTCGTTTTACACGGCGGAAATTGGTGAATTTACCGGGATAGATAGCCTTGCTTGGCGCGGGCCATCAGGGAGTTCGGGACAAGCCAAACAGAATGCTAGTGGAGGATGGACGATGGAGTGGAGTAGCCCTGGCATTTATGTCTTAGAGAAATTTGATGCGAATGGCTGCCTTACGTATGAGACATTGAACCTGAAGATCTCTCCGCGACCGTATATCGGTCAAAGCCTAGATTGTCCAGCGGTGTGGGTATGGGTAGGCGACATGGCTTCAGTTCAGTCTTTTTTAATCAATGAGATCCCGCAGTTTAGCGATTCCACATCTATCTCCTTCCCCTTTGATGGGGTGTATCACATCATGGCACTAGTCGAAGATTTATGTGGCAATCTGGATACAGTTGAAGCAGAGCTCCCCTATTTCTGTACAGGTCGGGATCAGCGCTGGTTCCCCAATGCGTTTAGTCCTAATGGAGATGGGGATAATGACGTCTATTGCTTGTCTTCATCCTATGGCACGGCATTACACTACCAAATCTTTAATCGGTGGGGCGGACTTGAATTTGAAGGGTCAGGAACGGATTGTTGGGCGCCGCCTTGGGGCACTCAGGGGACCTATGTCCTCAAAGCCACCTTTCCTGCCATCGATGGGTATGCTCCGCGGGAAGAAATTCTTCCTATTCTTGCCCTACCATGAAACGACTACTGTGTTTAGGGTTTTGCCTTGCCTCGTTTTCGGTCATACGAGCGCAAAGCGAATCGGTGGCGACGGCGCATCCGCTGGCAACGCGAGTCGCCGCAGACATCCTCGCTCAGGGCGGGAACGCCTATGATGCGGCCGTTGCGACCCATTTTGCGCTGGCCGTGGTACTTCCGAGAGCAGGGAATCTTGGTGGAGGGGGTTTTGCTCTTGTACACAGCGCAAGCGGAGAAGCAGCGGCCTTGGATTTTAGAGAAACCGCTCCGCGAGCAGCGTCGCGAGATACGTATTTACCTAGTTATCAAACAGTTTCTTCGTTACGGGGTGTTACCGCATCCGGGGTGCCTGGATCTGTCGCGGGAATGTGGGAGCTCTATGCTCGATTTGGCTCCCAGTCGCTGAGTTGGCCCGAACTCCTTCAACCTGCCATTCTCCTGGCGGATATGGGTTTTCAAATCACACCGTTTCTAGCGAGCCTGCTCAACCGTTACCAAGAAGATTTTAGCACGGTGGGTGAGGGGCCCTTCTGGCCGCCGCATGAATGGCAAGCGGGTGAACGCCTCACGCAGCACGCGCTAGCCGAAACGTTGAAAGATATTGCCCTCGCGGGACCAGAGGCTTTTTACCAGGGCGTACATGCTGCGCGCATGGTCGAATGGTCCCAAGGGTGGTTTGCCCCCGAAGATTTGGGTGCCTATCGGGCCATTTGGCGTGAGCCACTCCAAGTTCGATTCAAAGGACATCAAGTGTTTTCCATGCCTCCGCCTTCGAGCGGGGGGGTAGCCGTACTTCAGCTTTTACAGGCTTCAGAAATGCATCCCATGGGCCGCCATTGGTCATCCCAGTCGATGCATCTATTTGCCGAAATGGCACAAGTTGCTTACGACGACCGAGCCCAGTACTTGGGAGATCCAGACTACATGGAATTTCCTGCGGGAGCTTTGGTGGATTCGGCCTATGTGTCGAGCCGATTCGGACAGATAAACCCTCAGAAGCATCAGTCTCCGTCGTGGGACAATAGCCATGATGACCTAGAATCACATGAAACTACCCACTACAGCATTTTGGATTCCGCGGGAAATGCAGTGGCGATAACCACGACCTTAAATGGACTCTTTGGAAGCGGGCAATGGGTGGATGGATACTTCTTGAACAATGAAATGGATGATTTTGCCACTCAGCCGGGGGTACCTAATCAATTTGGACTCATTGGTTATGACGTAAATGCGGTGGCGCCAGGAAAACGCATGCTGAGTAGTATGGCCCCGACCATTTTGATAGCGCCGAATGGCGAGAAGACGGCCCTCGGAACGCCTGGAGGCAGCACGATCATTACCAATGTTTTTCAAGTTATCCTCCATCATGTCCGCTATGGTGAATCCCTTCAAGCCGCGGTGGATCACAAAAAACTTCATGGCCAAGGGCTTCCTGA
>JAQWXR010000038.1 GCA_029254375.1 Schleiferiaceae bacterium
CAAGTGACTTTGGAAGACATCGGCATCCAAGAGCAAGTGGCGCAATGGGCTAAAATTCAAGCATTCACTGGCCCCAAAATCTTGGTCGATAGTGATGAAATGCTGGCGAATCCAGCAGAGACCTTTCCGAAGATTTGTGCCGCCTTGGGTATTCCCTTCTATGCGGAAATGCTCCACTGGCCTGCGGGTCCGAAGCCCTACGATGGCCCATGGTGGCCGCATTGGTACAGTCAAGTGCATGCGAGCACTGGATTTGGACCGGCCAATGCGCTTGGAGATCCTTTGACTGGCCGCTATGCCGACGTAGAAGCCGAGGCAATGAATTTTTATGAAACTTTATACCAACACCGTTTAATCCTTTAGTATGCTACAATCCTACGACCCAAGAAATGCCGAAATCAAAGTGTGGGTTGGCGATGGCCTTGTGCCGCGCGACCAGGCGAAAGTGTCTGTTTTTGATAGCTCCGTGCAAGGCGGCGATGCGGTGTGGGAAGGCATGCGCGTCTACCAAGAGGGGGTGTTTTGCTTGGATCGCCATTTGGACCGATTGATGGATTCGGCCCAGGCCATGGCGTTTGCCAATATTCCTAGTCCCGCCTTCATTACGGAAGCAATCAAAACAACACTCAAGGCCAACGGCCAGACGCACGATACGCATATTCGGCTCACGCTCACGCGAGGCGAAAAAATCACCTCCGGCATGGATCCGCGTCTGAATCAAAAAGGCTGCACCTTGATCGTCCTGGCCGAATGGAAACCTCCCGTCTACGACAATGCCAAAGGGGTGCGCATTGTGACCTCGGCTATTCGCCGCAACAGTCCCATGCATGTGGATTCAAAAATCCACCACAACAACCTGATCAACAACATCTTGGCCAAGATTCAGGCCAATCATGCCGGGGTGGACGATGCCTTGATGCTGGACAATTTGGGCTTTATCGCAGAGATGAATGGCACCAACATTTTTATGGTGAAGGATGGGGTGTTGCTGACGCCGCATGCCGACGCGTGTTTGCACGGAATTACCCGAGCGCTCGTGATCGAGCTCGCCGCAGAGCTGGGTATCCGTTGTGTAGAGCGCAACCTGAGCTTGACCGAACTCTATGCCGCCGACGAAGCCTTTGGAACCGGCTCCATGGGCGAATTGACCCCCGTGGTGGACGTCGATGGCCGTGTGATCCAAAACCGCCGCGGCTCAAAAATCACACAGCAGTTGACGGAAGCTTTTCACCGCTTGGCAGGCCGCTACAGCAGCCCCTTATAGGTTACAATAGGGTCTCTTCTTGTCGAAGAATTACTTGTCGGATAGAGTCCACTTGTTTTTTAAGCTTGTTGACATAGGCATCGCGCACACCTAAAGCCGTTGGACTCACAAGCGTTGATTTCCGCAGTAGTTGACGCAGCCAACGGTCGGTTTGTCGATTGAAAGCGGTATTCGTGGTTTCAATAAAATTGAATGTATTGAAGCTCAAGAAGGTGTGACTTCTGCTTCTTTTTTCTATGTAGACGGCGTTATTACCTACAGAAAGATCCGTTATGTACCACTTAAAGTCCTCACCCGTGGCTTTACCGCTTAGTGGATTTATTTTTTTCCCAGCATCTGATTGGAGGATCATGACCTCAAGGAGTTGTTCCATTTCATCGAGAATGGCCAAGGCATCCTCTTTCTCAAGGATCATACCGGTATCCCAACAATACTGCAATTGTTTGAGGGTGCCCAGAAAGCAAGAGCTGGTCCAAACTTCACTCGTAGAAATGTGGGAATAACTCCGAACGACCTCAAGGCCTAAGTCCTGACGATGTTCGGGAATGATAAAGTCTGCATAGGGGAGTTCTTGAAATTCAGGGAGGACCAAAATGCTACGGCCCCAATAATAACTCTTCATCCGGGTGAGATTCGGAAAGAGATAGATGTAAAAAAGCGGAAAGTCCTGGGATAAATAATACATGTGTTGGTCACCGCTCGAATTCTCAATGCTAAGCATCCGCTCTACTAGGCGTTGTGAATACTGTGCATAATCTTTTGCCGTTTCAATGGGGGACCCAGCATCGAAGTCAACCCTATGAAGGGAGTCCATTCCTGCGACATCCAGTGAAATGCCAAATGTTTTGGAAATTTTTAATGCTTCTTCAAAACTCAATGCTGTTTCTCCACGAACTCGGCGATAAACCGAGTCAGATCCCACATCTAAAAGTTCACTCAGAGTATCCACTGCATTTAAGTGCTTTGGAATAGCCTCTAAGGCGAGTTTTAGGAAGGCAACTTGGCTAGGTAGGTTTGAAATGGTCATTCCAAGAAAGGTAGGATATTTCTACGCTTCCTCCTCGGATTAGCTTTATCCCCCGTGGCCCTTAACGCTCTTTACATCCAAACTTTGAACATGATTTTTGGTGGCGACCATGAGTTCTTCCAGAACGGCTAGGTCCACATCGGCGAGTTTGTTAATGTATAGACAGCCCGCTCCAGTTTTGTGCTTGCCCAATCGGTCCAAATACGATGCAAATTGCTCAAGCCCCCCCAAACAGAGATATAGCGAGAGGGATGTTTTCCGCGGCGAAAAGCCCAGCAAGAACCAATCGCCCTCGCGGCCGGTCGCATAGCGGTAGCGCATATCGCCGTAGCCGAC
>JAQWXR010000005.1 GCA_029254375.1 Schleiferiaceae bacterium
TGGAGACCTTGTCTTTGATGGTGCCAGAAACAGTAATAGAGGTTTTTTGAGCAACTACCCAACCAGGGCAGAGCAATAGGAAAACGAGGACATACGGATTGATCTTCGCCATTCTCATCGTTTTCTTCACTTTTTTCCGGTTAGTTTGCCTTTTGTTTCATTTATAGAATCAACCCTCCTTAACGATGGCGAGGAAAGAAAATGTATCTAACCTTAAAACAGAAAAGGAAGGGATTATTGTTCTCCGAGAATTAATGGATGGACTTATGGTTCCTACCAAGGAGCCAAGCTAAGCCTAACACTCTCTTTCAATAGCTTGAATAGTGTATTGTTAATCTAATGATTTAAGAAAGGATTTTATCTCAGGGCCTCTTTTTTGTGCCCAACAAAGAGAGTCAATGATCGATTTAATCTCTTTTTCACTTTTCAGTGGCATATGATAAGAATGAATGCAAACACCGCTATGCCATCCACCAACATTAATTATCATATTCAATTTTCCGTACGCATTTAACTCGCCATCTAGTTGTTTTTGGACAACCTTCATTTCCTCAAATTTTTTCCAATTTTCTTGATAAGCATCGATATATGAGTCTATTTCTGATGAGCTAATCTTAAGAAAAGTCCCATTATACCTTAAATCAGGCCCTGGGAAATAAAACTGTATTCGATGACTGTTTTTCGAAACAATTAATTCACCCTGGCCAAAAGGCAGGCCCTCTTTGTATTCTCCATTCATAAATATCTAGGGTAAGATTAAATTTTAGGTAAGGTAATAAATCTATTACCGGTTCTCAGATGACTACTCCCCAAATAAGTGGTAGAGCCTGGTGGCCATGCCGACGTTATCAATTTAACTAATTATCATCCCAAGTTATGAGTTTATTGAATCGACACACTCGGATGTTCAGCTTCATGAATATGCCCGTTAAAAATTTTAGGACAGGATATACACTAACTCTTCATCCCAACACTAATAAATCGTGCCATATGCATTTTTTTAGCTCTTTCTTTTTTTAGCTCTTCTTTTTCTATTCTAAAACCTCTGTATTCGATGGAATTGCGAAACCCTAATTGGTTGTACAACAAAAGGCTTTCAAACTATTCCGGAAAAAGGTGGTAGTGAATAATAGAGTCCCCAAGTGAGTCGTAGATTCTCTAACTTGCCCCTATGTCTAACAAGACTCACCAAAGTTTCTTTTCTTCTAAACACACTGATACCAACAAAAAAACCCCACCATCACTGGCAGGGTTTGCTTGCTCCTCCTCTTGGGCTCGAACCAAGGACCCTCTGATTAACAGTCAGATGCTCTAACCAACTGAGCTAAGGAGGAATGTTCCTTCGAAAAGGGTTGCAATAATACGAATAGACTGAAATTGGTGCAATAGCCAAGGGTATATTTGCCAGAGATATTCAAAAAACATCTTTTTCTATGAGCTTATTAGTCGTTGGTACGGTCGCATTTGATGGATTGGAAACCCCTTTTGGTGTGCGTGAGCGCATCTTGGGCGGATCAGCCACATACATTGGAATGAGTGCGGGATATTTTGTGGATCGGATCAATTTGGTTTCAGTAGTGGGTGAAGATTTCCCTCAAGCGCACATTGATCTGCTGAACGCCCACAATGTGCACACCGAAGGCTTGCAGGTCATCCAAGGGCAGAAGACATTCTTTTGGAAGGGCAAGTACCACTTGGACATGAATTCTCGCGACACTCTGGATACTCAGTTGAATGTTTTAGAGCATTTTGATCCAATCATTCCCGAGTCCTATAAAGATTGTGAATACTTGATGCTGGGCAATCTGGTTCCAGGGATCCAAATGCGCGTGCTCGAGCAATTAAGTCATCGCCCAAAATTGGTGGTTTTGGACACAATGAATTTGTGGATGGACGTGGCACTTGAGGACCTCAAGAAGGTCTTAAAAAAAGTAGATGTCCTGACCATCAATGACGAAGAGGCCCGCCAGCTTTCGGGTGAGCATAACTTGGTTCAGGCAGCTAAAGTGATTCAGACCATGGGCCCCCAAACTCTCATTATTAAAAAGGGAGAACACGGAGCCTTGTTATTTGGCCCGGAAGGAAACATCTTTTTTGCCCCGGCGCTTCCATTGGCGGAGGTGTTTGACCCAACGGGTGCAGGCGACACGTTTGCAGGAGGCTTTATGGGCTATTTGGCCCAGACGGATGATATTTCGTTTGACAACATGAAGCGGGCCTTAATGTACGCTGCGACGATGGCATCGTTTTGTGTCGAGAAGTTTGGTCCTGAGCGCTTGGAGCATATCTCAGAATCTGAGCTGGCCGGGCGTCGAGCCCAATTCACTCAGCTCATTCACGTCCACTGAGCCCATGCGCGTAGACAGCTTTCTTTGGGCCGTCCGATTATTTAAAACGCGCAATTTGGCCGCGGACAGCATTAAGCTGGGTCGCATTCACATCCAAGATCAGCCGATTAAGGCGAGTCGTGTGCTAAAGGCGGGAGATGTCTTCATCCTGAAATCCACGGGATATGAGCGTCGATTTGAGGTAGTGAACTTTCCCAAAAGTCGAGTAGGAGCGGCTCTTGTTGAAAACTTTCTTCGAGAAATCACTTCTGTCGAGGAGCAGGAAAAACGTGAGATGATACAGTTAGCGCGCAAACATCAACGAAATCAGGGCCTTGGAAGGCCAACCAAGCGAGACCGTCGCGATTTAGATGGGTGGATTTAGGTTCAAAAAACTCCTTGAAATTCAGTTAATTACTCAAGATTAACGTAGACTTAAACTACGTGAGTATGGCAGGTTGCCTCTTCTTTGTTTTCTTTGTGTAAATCATCCTAAACAAATAATTCATGAAAAAACTTATGACCCTTGCTGGGGCTTTGTTGCTCGCCTTTGGAGCACAGGCTCAAACAGCCGCCATGGACACGGTAGTAGAGCTTTCAGAGCTCGAAATCGTATCCTCTCGTACGGACAGTAAGTCGCCTTTTGCGGTGACCAATCTTCCTAAGAAAGACATTGTGAACCGTTTGGCTTCACGTGACCTTCCAAACGTCTTGAACACGGCTCCCTCTATCTACTCTACCAACCAAGGTGGCGGTGCAGGGGACTCGCGCCTGAACGTTCGTGGGTTCAACCAACGTAACGTTGCAATTATGATCAACGGTGTTCCTGTGAATGACATGGAAAACGGTTGGGTATATTGGTCAAACTGGGACGGCGTGGGTGATGCGACAAGCAACATTCAGATTCAACGTGGTTTGTCTGGAGTAAACTTGGCGGTTCCTTCTATTGGAGGCACAATCAACATTATCTCTGACCCCGCAGCTCGTTCGAAAGGTGGATACATCCGTCAAGAATTGGGCAGCTGGAACTTCTTGAAGACAAGTGTTGGCTTTAACTCTGGTATGATCGGCGAGAAGTTGGCAATTTCAGGAACCTTGGTTCGCAAAACGGGAGATGGCTTCTATCAGGGAACTTGGACGGATGCCTATGCCTACTACTTGGGTGCATCATACCAAGCTTCTAAAAAAGACAAGATCGAGCTCTACGCAATTGGCGCTCCGCAGCGTCACGGTCAGAACTTGTACCGTCAGAACGTAGGTCGTTACTCAAAAGACTACGCTTTGTCTTTGGACGGTTATGATCCTAATGCCGCTGACCAGTTCTCTGAATTGGGCCGCAATTATAGCCAGAACTACAATGCAGTAGATCCTTCTTACGAGGGGGAGCAGTACTATAACATGTACGGTGCTCGTCAAGGTGCGCGTTACAATTCAGGTTATATCAATGAGCGTGAGAATTACTTCCACAAGCCTCAAGTCAACTTGAACTGGTACCGCACCATTAATGACAACATGCGCTTGGCCAACATCTTCTACTTCTCAGGAGGTTCAGGTGGAGGTTCAGGAACATTGGGATCTGTGAAGAGCTCTTCTGACTTAGGCTTTGCGCGTAACTGGGATGCTGAGGTAGCTGAGAATGCTGACGCTACAGATGGCAGCCCCGCTTCTACCGGCATTTTGCGTAACTCAATCAACAACCAATGGACTTTGGGTGCGATCTCTAAGTTGTACCATGAAGTGAACGACAACCTTAACATAACCTATGGTTTGGATGTGCGTACAGCCCAAGTTGAGCACGCTCGTGAAGTGCGCGACTTGTTGGGCGGTGAATATTATGTCGACAACAGTAGCGATTTCCGCATGGCGGACTACCAGGCTGGCTTGGGCGACAAGGTTGCCTACCACAACACCACGACCATCAACTGGTTCGGCGCATACATTCAAGGAGACTACCGTGCTGACCGCTTGTCCGCCAATGGTGTTGCCGGTGTAACGATGGCTTCTTATACGTTGACAGACCACTTCCGTGATAACGGAAATGGCGAAGAGTACTTTGCAGAGAACAAGAACCTTCCTGGTGTTCAAATCAAGGGTGGTGCGAAGTACGCAATCAATGACAATGTGAACGCTTTTGCTAACTTGGGTTGGGTAAAGGCTACGCCTACGTTTGACAAAGCCATCAATGACGCGTCAGGTAAAGTATACGAGCAGTCATTTGCCGACAACGAGACGTTCAACTCGTACGAGGCTGGTTTAAACTGGAGTGCCCCCAATGGCAAATTGGCCTTGAGCGCCAGCTACTACTACACTTTGTGGTTGAATCGTACCAACAGCTTCTTCGTTAACTTGACAGACGGCTCTGAAGATGCAGTTTACTTGACCGGCATGGACGCGAAGCACAGCGGCTTGGAGTTTGAGGCAGCATGGAAGCCAATCAAGGGCCTTCGTGTTGACTTGAGCGCATCATTTGGCGACTGGACCATGATGGATGACGTTACGGGTGAGTACACCGACTACGCTACAGGTTCTCCTGTAACGACCCAAGTGAACTACTACTTGAAGGGCTTGCACATAGGTGACGCTCCTCAGAATCAGCAAGCTATGGTTGTTTCTTACACAGGCGTGAAGAACTTAAATGCCACATTGACGTACCGTAACTACTCCAAGTACTATGCTGATTGGAACGTATTTGGTCGTAACGATGCAGCTGATCGTGCAGAGTCTTGGGAGGTGCCTAACTTCAGCGTGTTGGATTTGAACCTTAACTACCGCTTACCCATTGATTTCAATGGTGTAACGATGGACGTTTTTGCTCACATCTTTAACGTAATGGATGCGGTTTACATCCAGGATGCTACGGACAACTCGGCTTACAATGCCTACGGCGATAAAACGCATAGTGCGGATGACGCTGAGGTGTTCTTGGGTTTGCCACGCAACTACAACGCCGGAGTGAAGATCAACTTCTAAACGTTTAAGAGCGTTCAACGCTTAAAACGGAAGCGCGCCCAGCCATGGGCGCGCTTTTTTTGTTCCAAACTTGCAGAGTGGAAATTTTCGAAAAATTTGGCGGGCTCGATTGAGCCGTTTTAAGCGCTTATTTCTGGAAGGCGAGCAGGACGGCCCCCTTCTCTACAGCAGAGCCAGCAGTGGCCTGCACAGAGTCAATTACACCGTCATGCGGAGCCTTGAGGGCATTTTCCATCTTCATGGCTTCCAAAACGATGAGCGTATCGCCTTTGGTAACAGCTTGACCCGCTTTTACATGCACGGAAAGGACCAGGCCTGGCATCGGAGCCTTCAGGTGGTCTGCGCCAGATTGCGCCACGGCGCCCATTCCCATTGACTCTAAAAGCTCCTCAAGAGGGGATTGGCTGTGAACCTCATAGGTATAGCCATCGATCCACCAGGTGGTCATTTTGCTTGTTCGGTCTTCGGAAACGAGAAATGCGCGATGGACTTTAGATCCATCTTGAATCATGTATTCGCGCCCACTCAAGGCACGAATGCTTATTTCCGGGAGCGAACTCTCCGGCACGATTTTGGTTCCGTTGACGCGGTGCTTCATTTCGGCCTACAAGTTACGTAGGCATTGTACCTTCGCACATACGATTATGACCATACAGATTCTTCAATTTATTCTCAGTCTTTCATTGCTTGTTGTCTTGCATGAACTGGGACACTTTATTCCGGCTATCGCGTTCAAAACTCGCGTGGAGAAATTCTATCTCTTTTTCGATCCGTGGTTTTCATTGGTTAAAACCAAAATACGCGGCACGGAAGTCGGTATTGGCTGGCTGCCCCTAGGAGGCTACGTAAAGATTTCCGGTATGGTAGATGAATCCATGGACAGCGAGCAAATGAAGCAGCCCGCACAGCCTTGGGAGTTCCGTTCTAAGCCGGCTTGGCAGCGATTGATTATTCTTTTGGGCGGCGTGACGGTCAACTTCATAGTGGCCATCGTGATTTACGCCGGGATGATGGCCTATTATGGAGATAGTTATGTCTCTAACGAGAGCCTTAAGGATGGGATCTGGGTCAATGATCTGGGCCAGGAATTGGGTCTCCAAACAGGAGATCGCGTATTGGCAGTTGATGGGAAAATCTTGGAGAAATTCAATGAGGTAAACATCGAAATATTGCTAGGGTCTGGAAAAGAAATGCGTGTTCAACGCGGAAACCAAACATTCACGCTTCCTATCACAACGTCTTTTGTCAAAAGCGCAATCGAGAGCAAAGCGCCCTGGATGTTCCCTCGGGTTCCCTATTATGTGAAAGGCTTCTCAGAGGACTCCCCGGCGATGATGGCGGGGCTCGTAGCGGGTGACCAAATCACCGGGCTAAACGGCCATGATATGCCCTATTTTGATCAATTTTTGGATTCGATTCCGGCCTATGCGGGGCAAGAAGTTCACTTGCAATTCCTTCACGAAGGAGAGGCGAGTGAAATCAGTTTTTCGGTCACAGATTCTGGCCGAATGGGGGTGTATTGGCAAGACGATGTGGCGAACTTATTCCCATTGACTACAAAAAAATACGCGGGGCTCGACGCCCTGGAGGAAGGATATCATCAAGCAGTTAGCAAACTGGTGTATTACGTTCGCCAGGTTAAGCTGATGTTTCAGCCCGAAACAGGTGCATACAAGGAAGCGGGAGGCTTCTATACGATCATGAAGCAATATCCTACGGAGTGGGATTGGCAGCGCTTTTGGAATTTTACCGCTTTTCTGAGTCTGGCATTAGGCTTCCTGAATGTTCTGCCTATTCCTGCGTTGGATGGGGGCCATGCAACGTTTGTGATAATTGAAATGATTACGGGAAAGGTGCCTAGTACGCGGGTCATGGAAGTGGCCCAAACGATTGGCTTTTTCTTGTTGCTGGGCTTGTTGTTGCTCGTGAATGGCAATGACCTCCTGAAAGCGTTCCAATGATGCGCCCAAGCGCTGAAGGAATTTTTCTGGATATTTAGCTTGTTAGCCTAGCGCCACATCCAAACACATCATCACGATAAATCCGCCAATAAAGCCCAAGGCGGCCACGTCGGTGTAACGATCCCTTTGGGTTTCTGGAATCACCTCTTCGACCACCACATAAATCATGGCCCCTGCGGCAAATGCTAAAGCAAATGGAAGAACGGGTTGCATGTACATGACGGCAACAGCGCCAATAACGCCGGCTATGGGCTCAACTATGGCGGAAAGCTGACCGAACCAGAAGCTTCGAAAGCGCGAGACGCCTTTTCGGCGCAAAGGAAAGCTTACCGCGATGCCCTCCGGAAAATTTTGGATGCCAATTCCAATGGTTAAAGCAATGGCAGCACCTAAGCTGGCTCCGTCAATTCCTGCGGCATAGGCGCCGAAAGCCACGCCCACCGCTAAGCCTTCAGGAATGTTATGCAAGGTGATGGCCAGCACGAGCAGGGTCGTGGACTTCCAGTCCGTTTCGACCCCTTCAGCCTCGTTTTTGTTGAAGTTGATGTGAAGGTGTGGAACCAACTTGTCCAGCCCAAAAAGAAAAAGAGCGCCCGCGCCAAAGCCAATAGCCGGAGGAAGCCAGGGGATGTACCCCAACGTTTCAGAGAGCTCAATGGAGGGAGCCAAAAGACTCCAGTAGCTGGCGGCAATCATGACGCCTCCGGTAAAGCCGAGCATGCCATCGAGCGCTTTTCGAGGCATTTCTTTAAATAGAAAAACCAGTGCCGCCCCAGACGCAGTAACCAACCATGTAAACGTGGTAGCTAAAAATGCAAGTAAAACGGGATGGGTGTTGGCGAGTTCTTCCATAGGGTGGCGCTTGGGCGTTTAGCAAAGTTAGACATTTCTAACAAATAATCACTGGGTTGAAAATGTGCCCAAATCGCTTGATGTCTACTGACTATCTTAGAGGTTCATGGCCACGTCTTTCGAACTCCATTCTACAAAGCGAATTTACTTCGCAAGTGACCTTCATTTGGGGGCGCCTAACGCTCAGACTTCTTTAGAGCGCGAAAAACACTTTGTTTCCTGGCTTGATTCCATTGCAAAAGATGCTCAGGCGCTCTATCTCGTTGGGGATTTATTTGATTTTTGGTTTGAGTACCGGCACGCGGTGCCCAAAGGCTTTGTTCGAACCCTAGGGAAACTCGCAGAGCTGCATGATCACGGGGTAAAGCTCTACTTTTTGACAGGGAATCATGATTTATGGGCCCGAGACTATTTGTCAAAAGAAATTGGTTTTGAGGTATTTAAAAAACCCATTACCCATGTTTGGAACAATCAACGCTTCTTTATTGGCCATGGAGATGGCTTAGGCCCGGGTGACCAAGGGTATAAACTTTTGAAGCGCGTTTTCACGTTCAAACCCTTTCAATGGGCCTTTCGTTGGCTCCATCCGGATATGGGTATCGGATTGGCTTCCTGGCTATCTCGAGGTTCGCGCGCCCGCACGGGGCATGAAGATTATGCGATGAAAAATGTACAGGATGAGGCTCTGTACCAATACGCCCGAGGAGAACATGCAACCCAGCCAGCGGACTATTGGATTTTTGGTCACCGTCATTATCCGGCACTCGAAGAGCTTCTAGGCGGCCCAAGTCCGGCCAAATTCTGCAATTTGGGGGATTGGATTCACTGGAATTCTTGGGCCGCTTTTGATGGGGAGAATTTGGAGCTACACGTAGGATTTGGAAAATAAAAAACCCCCCACAGCAGCGCTGCAGGGGGTTGGCTGAAATCGTGTAATGAGATTACTTTGCTGCGGCGTAGCGATTGCTTACTTCGGTCCAATTGACCACATCAAAGAAGGCACCCACATAGTCTGGGCGGCGGTTTTGATACTTCAAATAGTAAGCGTGCTCCCACACATCTAAACCTAAAATGGGCATGCCCTCACAGCCCACACCGGGCATCAAAGGATTGTCCTGGTTGGCGGTAGAGCAAACTTCGAGGCGGCCTCCTTTGTTGACACAAAGCCACGCCCAACCTGATCCGAAACGAGTGGCAGCCGCTTTGGCGAAAGCCGCTTTAAATTCTTCAAATGAGCCAAATGCTGCAGTAATTGCTTCACCTAACTCTCCTTCAGGTTCGCCGCCACCTTGCGGGGTCATAACCGTCCAAAACATGCTGTGATTCCAATGACCACCTCCGTTGTTGCGGACCGCAGGGACATTGGCGTGTTCGGTGATCAATGCCTCAAGGGACTTGCCGGCCATTTCACTGCCTTCGATGGCAGCATTTAAGTTGTTGATATAGGCCTGGTGATGCTTGGAATGGTGAATTTCCATGGTTTGCGCATCAATATGTGGCTCCAGGGCGCTGTAAGCGTAAGGTAGATTGGGTAACGTGAACATATCGTTGAAATTTTTATAGAAGGTATAACAAAGGTAGGGCTTGCCGGTTCTCTATGCCCTGTATCTTTAAGGAATGCCTCGCCTTCCATTACGTCAACAGCCATTGAGCATTTTCAGCGCGAGTGCGGGCGCGGGCAAGACCTTTCGATTGGCGGCAGAATATATCGCCACGGCGTTACGAGACCCCTTACATCCGCAATCCTTCCGCCAAATCTTAGCGCTGACCTTTACGAATAAGGCGGCCCATGAGATGAAGCGCCGAATTTTAGATAGCCTCAGGGACTTCTCAGAACGCGCAGATTTTGGGGAGTCCAAAGGATTGGCCCAAGCCGTTCAAGAGATCTTGGATATTTCTTCTCAAGAGCTTGCCATTCGTTCCCGAAAAACGCTCGAAGCAATGCTTCACGACTATGGGTCCATTGGGGTGGGAACATTGGATCAATTTACCCATCGCTTGGTCCGAACGTTCGCCTTGGAGTTGGGGCTCCCAGGCCAATTTGACGTGGAGCTTGAGCAAAACCTTCTCCTGGAATTGGCCGTCAATGAGCTCATGAACGAAGTAGGGCGAAATGCGGAATTGACGGACGTCCTGGTAGCCTATGCCCAAAGTAATGTTGAGGATGAAAAAGGAGGGGATCTTTACCCGGCGCTGCTCGACATGGCGAAGCATTTGAGCCAAGAATCAAGTACAGAAGCCCTCCGTGCTCTAGGCGAATGGTCTATGAGCCACCATGGACAGGCCCATGAAAACTTGCGGCTATTTCAACAACACCTTCGGAAAAATGCGCTCAAGGCAGCGCGCCACATTGAAGAAATTTTAGCCCCATTGCCTTCGGAGGACATCTCCTATTCCAATCGATGGGAGTCATTTATCAAGAAGTTATCGAGCCGGAACCCAGAGGACTGGATCCCTGGAAGCACCATGACCAAGATTATGGACGAGCCGGAGGCGCTGTATTCTAAAGCGCGCCGACTCCATCACGCCAATCCTGAGGATGCAGGGCTGCGCCTGTCTCCCTGGATAGCCCAGATTCAATCTTGGGCAGGGCAGGCCTTGCTGGTGCATGAGATTCGGAAAAATGACCGGGCCGCCTCCATCATGATGGAATTGGCCAAGGCTCTTGAACGTGTTTTGGAGCGATTGCGTGTACAGCCGCTGTGGAAATTTAACCAACTGATTCACGACGAGTTGGTGCAGCAACCGGCCTCCTACCTATTTGAGCGACTCGGCGATCGGTACCGGCATTTCTTCATAGATGAGGCGCAAGACACCTCTCAGCTCCAATGGAAAAATCTATGGCCATTGCTTGAAAACGCCATGTCTGGAAGTGATGAGCAGGGGTCAACTCTGATTGTAGGCGACGGAAAGCAGTCGATTTACCGATGGCGCGGGAGTGACGCAGAATCCTTTTTACACATGCAATCCGAGGGGGAAGCCCACCGCCCTCCATCCAATGATTTGCCTTCGTTGATGGGCCGAACTGAGCATATTCCGTTACAAGATAATTGGCGTAGCCGAAAGAATATTGTCCAGTTTAACAACCATCTATTTGAATCAATGGCGGCGAACATGCCCCGCCCACAGCACGCCATGACCTATTCTGCGGCAGGACAAAGATCCCAGGGAGCAGAAGGCGGCCGCGTGGATGTTCGGTTTTTTCCAAAATCAAATGTCGCCGTTTTATGGCCCCAAATTTTGGATCAACTAGTGCATGATTTGCGCGAAGCGCAAGAAGCTCAATGGGGATGGGGAGATATGGCGATCCTGGTGCGTGACAAACGACAAGGCCGGGCCATAGCCCTGCGCATGGCCCAAGAAAACATCCCTGTGGTTTCTTCTGAATTGCTCGCTCTAAGCAGCTCCTCCCTCGTGATGGCTATAGCTGCCGTGATGAATTGGATGCTTGTTCCCCGAGAGCGTGACCGGCAATGGGAAGTATTGCGTCAACTTCATCATTCCAAAGTTTGGGCGGTTTCTGAAGAAGCCCTTCATGCCGAGGGTCTTGCGCTGGCCCAAAAGCCTCCGAGGAAGAAATTTGAACGGGTGCTATCGGAGATTCTCCCAGAGTTTTCACCTGTAATTGCCTGGAAGTTGAGCTTGTACGAGATGGGCGAATACCTAGCGCGCGCCTTGGGCTTGGGAAATCAAGGAGATCCGTTTGTCCTCCGCTTCTTGGATGCCCTCCATGACTACTCGGCAAAGCAAGTCAACCGTCTGGAAGCATTTATGATTGAATGGGAGCGAAAAAAAGACGACTGGAGCATCTCAGCCCCACCTGGGATGGATGCTATTGAACTCCTTACCATTCACAAGGCAAAAGGGTTAGAATACCCCTTGGTCTATGTTCCCTTTGGCACCTTCCGCGCAAAAGACGGTAGAAGTGCCTGGATGGAATTGGATTGGACAGATATGTTTGGCATCGAAGCCGAAGCACCCCCTAAAACGTTATTGACTCTAAAATCCCTTCATGCCAAAGAAAAGGCTGGAGTGAAAGAGGCCCTGGAATCTGTTCATCCAGGATACGTGGAGGCCTCTGAACTGGCCCGTGAAGAGCGAATTTTTGATGATTATAATTTGCTTTATGTTGCCTTGACCCGGCCAAGGGAGGGTCTCTGTGTCTACCTCTGGGACGAAAGCTATGGAAAAGAAATCTGGGCCCATATTGAAAGCCATTACCCCGAAACATCAAACCACCTTCGCTTAGGCGAATGGCCCGCTCTCGAGGACCGTGTGAAACACGGTCCAGCCCAAGCAAAACCATGGACCTTAGAGCACGTAGCTAGCGATGATTGGACGCAACGCGTGCGTCTCGCACGCTATGAGGAAGAAGGAATCGAGCAGCGCTTGGGCAACGCCATCCACCGGGTGATGGAGCGGATTCGTCGGCCGGCAGATGTAGCCCATGCGATGGACCAAACGGCGTCGGAAATGCAGTGGACGGCGAGCGAGCGTCAGGAAGTGCAAGGCCGGGTGGATCGAGCGATGACTGATGAGCGCTTGAAACCCTTATTCGAGGCGTTGGAGATCTATACCGAACGCCCACTGCTGATGCCTGAAAAAGGCGTTCGTCGGCCAGACCGTGTCGTGAAATTGACCGACGGAAACTGGTTGGTCGTGGACTATAAAACAGGCGAAGTGGAAGAGGCGCACGCCGAACAAATTGAGCGTTATGCGGAAGGCCTGACCGATGTTCTGGGCAGCCGCCCAGGAACGCTTCGGGTGTACCTTCGTGATCAAATCGAATTATATGGGAGCTAAATCGGCTTTTTACGCCGGACTGCGCGATGAATTGCAGTCCATTCAAGACCAAGGATTATTCAAGCGCGAGCGCATAATTGCATCGCCTCAGGATACGGTTATTACCCTTTCAGACGGTAGTGAAGTATTGAATTTTTGCGGGAATAACTATTTGGGACTGAGCAGCCACCCGAAAGTTCTAGAGGCGGCACACGCCGCGTTGGAGAGCCATGGATTTGGCATGAGTTCTGTCCGATTTATTTGTGGTACGCAAGACATCCACAAGACCTTGGAGCAAAAGCTTGCCACCTTTTTGCATACGGAGGATACCATTCTGTATGCGGCGGCATTTGATGCGAACGGAGGGGTGTTTGAACCTCTTTTGGGGGATCAGGATGCGATCATCAGTGACAGTTTAAACCACGCTTCTATCATTGATGGGGTTCGCCTTTGTAAGGCGATGCGCTTCCGCTATGCGAATAACGATATGGCCGATTTGGAGGCGCAATTGAAGGCGGCTGATGCTGCGGGCGCTAAGACGAAGATGATCGTGACGGATGGTGTTTTTTCAATGGACGGCCATGTCGCCCAAATGGATGCCATCTGTGATCTCGCCGACCAATACGATGCCCTCGTGATGGTTGACGAATGTCATGCCACGGGCTTTATTGGCGCGACTGGGCGGGGCTCTATGGAGCTTCGAGGCGTCCTGGGTCGGGTGGATATCATTACTGGGACCCTTGGTAAAGCGTTAGGCGGAGCGATGGGTGGTTTTACTACGGGTAAAAAAGAAGTGATTGAAATGCTTCGCCAACGTTCGCGCCCCTATTTGTTTAGCAATTCTTTGGCGCCAGCCATCGTCGGGGCATCTATTGCCGTTTTGGATTTGCTTTCTGAAACCACCGAACTTCGCGACAAGCTTGAAGCCAATGTGAATCAGTTTAAAGCCGGCATGCGCGCTGCAGGATTTGACTTCAAAGACGGGGAATCGGCCATCGTGCCCGTGATGCTCTACGATGCTGCACTGTCGCAGCGCTTTGCGGATGCTTTGCTACAGCGAGGCATTTATGTTATCGGATTCTTTTTCCCCGTAGTTCCCAAAGGCCAAGCCCGAATTCGAGTGCAATTGAGCGCCGCTCACAGCAAGAAACATATTGATCGCACCATCGCCGCCTTCACAGAGGTAGGCAAAGCGCTTGGGGTGATTTAAAGGCTGAAGAGTGCAAGGGTTTAAAAGCGCCTCTTCAACCCTTCAACCCTTCAACCCTTTCCCCCTAGCACTCCCCATGCGTGAGCACGAGGTAGCCGTTGGCGGGCAAGGTGATTTGGCCAGTCTCTTCGAGTTCGCTTTCCTCACCGGTGAACCAGTTGCTGTAGTCTTCGTCGATGGCACCGCTGTAGTCGATGGTGACTTCCTCGGCACTGAAGTTGACAAACACCGTGACGATGTTGTCGCCTTTTACGCGGGAGAACCCATAGACACTGGGGTTGTTGGTGGCAATGCGCGTTTGTGCGCCGCCCCATGAACCGTTTGCTAAAGCACCTTGGGTCTTCTTGAGGGCCAAGGCCTTGCTGTAGAATTCGGCTTGGGAAGGAGAGCTCCAATCAATGGTGTCGCGCTCAAAAAAGCGAAGGCTCTTGTTCAGTCCTACTTCTTGGCCACTATAGATTAAAGGCATGCCTTGGGACATGGTCACGCATAGCATGAAGGCAGCGTGGGCGTTGTTTCCAATGCGCTTCTCAACCGTGCCGTTCCAAGAGTTCTCGTCATGGTTATCGATAAAGTACAAACGGTAGCCGTCCGCAGGAAAGTCATTGGCTTGGCGGGCTAGGTAATCGTCAATAGTTTGAACATCGGCAGATTTGCCGGCTACGTTATTGAGTAAATGGTGGAACTCCCAGCCGTAAGTCATGTCGAAGTGGCTCTCATGGAGGTAGAAATACTCTGACTCAGCTAGCATGAAAACTTCGGGATTATGGCCACGCAAGTGGTTGATAGTCTCCGTCCAGTATTCAGGGGTTTGCCCACCGGCCATATCCACGCGGAAGCCATCCACTTGGTAGGTATCCATCCAGAAAATCATATCCTGTCGCTGAGCCTCCATCATGGCGGGATTCTCGTAGTCCAATTCGGCTACATCCGTCCAGTCCGTTGGATTGTTATGGTCGTCGCGGCCGTTGGTGATTTGGCCCGTAGCTGGATCGTGGTAATAGAAGTCAGGGCTCTCGGTCATCCAAGGGTGGTCCCACGCGGTGTGGTTAGGAACCCAATCGATGATCAGTTTAAATCCTTGCTCATGGGCAGCATTGACCAGATTGCGAAAGTCCTCTTCATTTCCGAATTCAGGATTGATTCCGCGGTAGTCTTGGATGGAATAGTACGAACCCAGGACCCCCTTGCGATTTTTGACGCCAATGGGTTGAACAGGCATGAGCCAAAGGATATCTACCCCCATTTCGCGAAGACGAGGAAGGTGCTCTTGGAACGCGGAAAAGGTGCCCTCGGGGGTATACTGCCGAATGTTTACCTCATACATGTTCGCATGTTTAGTCCATTCAGGATGGTAGGCGTGGGGGGCATCTACCACTTCTTCGGGCTGTGAGCAGCTAGCCATAAAAAGGGCAGCAGCGGCAAGGGCTAGAATCTTTTTCATAGGTTGGTAAGCAAGGGATTTAGTGTTGAAGATAAACAAAGGAATAAGGCGCAAGGGTGGCGCTAGAAATGCCAATTTCGGCCTCGCCTGCCAAACGTGTCACATCTTGACTAAGAGAGTGCACATAGGGTCTGGAGCCGCGGTTGAGGAGGATCCACACATGTTCCGTGAGGTACTGGCGGTGGATGACAAGCACGTCCGCGCTGGGGCTAAACACTTCGGTGTAGCCATAGCTGAGGGCCATGCTGTTTTTGCGTGCGATAACGATTTCTTGGGTGCGCAAACGGAGAGCCTGTTCAGCCGGGCTGTAGTTGGCCCACTTCATAAAGCGGCGGTTGTCCGGATCGTTTCCGCCGGCCATGCCGTATTCGTCGCCGTAATAGACCACGGGGATGCCCGGGACGGCGTGGTTGAGGGCGTGTAGAAGGGCAAGTCGCTGGTAGCCCACCGTGTCGCCCGCTTGGATGTTGCGGGTATAACCTGCGAGCTTGCTGTCTTCGTCCGGAGATACGCTGCGGTCCGCCAGGGAGATAAAGCGTGGCTTGTCTTGGTTGCCCGAAATGTTCCCCATCAAATGGTGGTAGCCGTAGATGTTGAGGCTGTTTTGGAGCACGGAGGCCATTCGGGGCGCATCGGCTCCCAAATCTGCACAGTACTGTACGGCGGCATCGTAAAAGTTGAAGTCGAACTGCGCGTCCAACATCCCGGCCCCCAAATAACTGGCAATGAGGTCAGCTGAACCGTACGTCTCGCCAATTTGGTAGAGGCGCTGTCCGCTTTGGTTTTGCTTCTTCAGCTTCTTTGTGAGCGTGCGCCAGTAGAGAAGGTCAACATGCTTTGTGGCGTCGTGTCGAAACCCATCGATGCCGTAATCGGTCATCCACACCAAGGCCGAATCGGTCATCGGTTCCACGACGTCAGGGCGGCGCAAGTCCAAGGTGGGCAAATGCGCATCAAACCATGTGGTTAAGCGGTGATCGTCCCAGCGTTCCGTGTTGAGGCTGCTGTCTGGTAAGTAAAGCGAGGTCGCCCAGTCGCGGTGTTGCTTGTATACGGGGTGGTCGAGGTGCACATGGTTGGCTACATAGTCCAATAGGACATTAAGATTGCGTCCGTGGGCGACGTCCAACAGCTGGTGCAGCTGTTCGGGGCTGGACATGCGGCGGTCCAATTTTTTGGCGGACGTGGGCCAATAGCCGTGGTAGCCCGAAAAGCGTGTCATTACCCCGCCTTTGTTCCAAAGGCCATATGCGCCTTGGGGGTTGCGGCCAATGGGTGAAAGCCACACCGTATTGAAGCCAAAATCCTCAAAGTAGCCCGACTCCACGGCCTGGGTAATGCCCGAAACGTCCCCGCCCATGTAGTCTGCGAGAGGGAGGACATCTGGGCGATTCAAAGGAGCATCATTGCTGCTGTCACCATTGGCAAAACGGTCCACCATCATGAAGTAGAGGGTCGCATTTTCCCAATCACTGCGCGTGAGCTGGCGGGTATGCCAAATCATGCGGTCCTCACCAAAGGGAATCAGAACGTCGTTGCTGATTTGGGCGCCGTTGTGGGAGTAGAGGTGCAGGTGGTTGCGCTCGGACCAATCTGAATGCTCGGGTAAATAGACCCACACGGTGCCGTTTTCCTTACGCACTACGGCAGAGGCCGGCAGCGCATAGGTATTCCAGAACGCCAAGACCTCTTGAGCGGCAGGAAGCGTGTCGAGCACGACAAAAGAAACGTCCTCGTCGGTTCCGCCATCGCCCACATTGAGTGCCCGTAAAGGCGCACAAGGCTGACCGGGCAATGCAACCGTCAGGCTGTGGTTAAAGCTGCCAAATCCATTGGGAACCAAGGTGCTGTCATCGCCTGCCTGCAATCGCTCTTCGCCGTTGACATTAAACTTGTAGCTGTAGTTTCCGGCAGGCAGTTGAAGGGTCGCCTGGTAGCTGCCACCGGTTGAATCGCCCATGTAGCGCATAGGGTTGGCGCCTCGGTTCCAGTTGTTGAAGGACCCAAAAAGGGTCACACGTAAGCTGTCCGACGCCGGCCCATAGCGGAAGGTCACAGGCTGGGCCAAGCTTTGCTTGAGGAGCAAGCTGTATTTACCATCGGCCGCATGAAATGTGACCGTACCCAAGGGGGTGTCCATGTGTCCTTTTATCCGGTATATCGCCGAATCGTTTTGGTAGCTCACCTTTAATCCCTTGGGCCAATCCACCGATTCTACCTCGGAAAGCACGTAGTCTTCTACGTAGAGCTTCGTTTCGCCCTCCACCAATTGCAAGGGACGGAATCCGAGGCCCGCGTCCTCATCGCCAATGGGCACGGAAGGGCCTCCGCAGCTCGCTAGGAGCACGATAAGGGCCAAAGGGCAGAAGGGTTGAAGGGTCAAAGGGTTTAAGGGTTGAAATTGGTCCTGAATGGCTTTCAAACGATCTAACCGTTAAACGTTTCGTGACATTGCAACATGCGGGCGGTTCCAGCGACATGGAAGATGACGTCCGGTCCTTCTTTGTGTGTCACGGTGAGTCCATTTTCGGAGACGTGAATGTGCAAAAGAGCGCCGCGCCAACGCAAATGGAAGGAGAGGCGGGTCCATTGTTCGGGCAAGAAGGGCTGGAAGTGCAGGTCCTCGCCAATGATCTTCATGCCACCAAATCCATAAACTACGGACATCCAGGTGCCTCCCATCGCGGTGACGTGAAGGCCTTGGTATACTTCGTTGTTATAATCATCAAGGTCTAGTCGGGCGGTACGCAAATAAAGCTCGTAAGCCTTCTTTTTGTAACCGAGGCGGCTGGCCAAAACAGTGTGAACACAGGGGCTCAAAGAACTTTCGTGCACGGTGAGGGGCTCATAGAAATCAAAGTGGCGCTTGAGGACGTCTAGGTCTGTGCGGTCTTCAAAGAAAAACATGCCCTGGAGGGTGTCCGCCTGCTTGATGTAGCATGAGCGCAGGATGCGGTCCCAGCTCCATTTCTGGTTGATAGGGCGCTGGGTTGGATCCAATTCGGCGACAGGAACGAGTTCCTTGTCCAAGAAGCCATCTTGCTGAAGGAATACTTGATGTTCTTCGCTGTAGGGGTAGTATAGGTTTTCCCGAATGGCCTCCCACTGCTCGATTTCGTCGGGGTCCAATTGGAGTTTTGCGAGGAGCTCGGCGTAGTCCGCGGGCTGCTCTATGGCCAACCACTGAGCACATTCGGCCGCGTATTCCAAACACCACGCGGCCATGAAGTTAGTGTAGTAGTTGTTGTTAACGTTGTTTTCGTATTCGTTCGGACCGGTGACGCCCAAAATGACAAACTTTTCTTGGGCATCGCTCCAGTTGACGCGCTGGGCCCAGAAACGAGCGATGGCGACGAGCACTTCCAAGCCGCCCTCGGCGAGGTAGCTGCGGTCTTGGGTGTGGCGAATGTAGTTGTAGATGCCGTATGCGATGGCCCCGTTGCGGTGGATTTCTTCAAAGGTGATTTCCCACTCGTTGTGGCATTCTTCGCCGTTCATGGTAACCATGGGGAAGAGGGCCGCTCCGTCGGTGAATCCAAGCTTCTCCGCGTTTTCGATGGCTTTCCCGAGCTGCTTATAGCGGTAGACCAATAGGTTTTTGGCCACGCTTTGGTCCGTGGAGGCCATGTAGAAGGGCAGGCAGTAGGCTTCGGTGTCCCAGTAGGTTGAGCCGCCATATTTTTCGCCGGTAAAGCCTTTGGGGCCGATGTTCAAGCGGGAATCTACTCCTGTAAACGTTTGCAACAAGTGGAAGATGTTAAAGCGAATGCCTTGCTGAGCCGAATCATCGCCGCCAATCTGAATATCGGCCAATTCCCATTTAGTGACCCAAGCGCTGGCGTGAGCATTGCGCAAGGCTTCGTAGCCCTTGGATGCAGCGAGTTGGGCTTGTTCTTCAGCGCGTGCTACGACTTGCTCGGGGGCGGCATTCAGGCTGTTCACTACGCCGACATACTTGAGGACGTGAACGGATTGACCCGCTTCTAGGGCCGCGCTGTAGCTGCTTTCTACATAGCCTTCGCGTCCAGAAGCACTGGGCGTCAGTACTTGTCCCTCAGCCCTGACCACACAGCGCATGGCGGCCGCGACATGAAAATCGAGCTTTTTGGTTTTTGCATGGACAAAGCCATGGCCCGCACTCGACGCGTGGCCTTGCTGGGCCCAAAAGGTCTCTTCCCAGTTAGCATCGGAATTCACCACGTTGAAATTCAAAAAGGGCGCTATCTCAACATTAGCTCCCTCGTTGGCAGTCACTCGATACGAAATGGCAGCCACCTCGTCGTCTACAATGCTTAAAAAACGCTCGGCTTCGACGCGCACGCTCAGGCCGTTGGCCAGGGTGGCGGTGAAGGTTCGGCGCAAGAGGCCTTGGTGCATATCCAACTCGCGATGGAAGCTGGAGACCGCCGAGGCCTTAGCTAGGTCGAGCACCTTCCCGTTCACTCGGACATGGATTCCCGTGAAGTTGACGGCATTGAGGACTTTGGCAAAATACTCGGGATAGCCATTTTTCCACCAGCCTACTTTGGTCTTATCGGGGTAGTACACTCCGGCGATGTAGGTGCCAAGAAGATGCTTTCCGGAGAATCCCTCTTCATTATTGGCACGCTGGCCCATGCGACCGTTTCCCAGGGCAAAGAGGGACTCAGAAAGGATTTGCTGCTCGGGATTCCAAGTGGACTCTATGAGCTTCCAAGGGTGGGGGTCAATCGCAGGTTTCATGCAAGGGAGAATTTACAAAAAGTCTTAAAGACTATCTACAAGAAGTTGTGGATCAGGTATTTCAATAAAGGACTGGATGACCCGATGGGCTGAGCCAAGCACCTGAGGATCCCCTAGCCCGATGCAGGCCATTCCGCCAGCCTGGGCGGCTTCGACGCCGGCCGCGGCATCTTCAAACACGAGGCAGGCCTCCGGGGCTAAACCTAATAGACGAGCCCCCTCCAAGAATACTTCGGGGTTGGGCTTGGAAGCGCTTACGACCGTTCCGTCAACAATGGCATCAAATGCGTCGAGCAAGCCAATGCGCTCAAGGATGGGGACGGCATTTTTGGAGGCAGAACCGAGGGCAATTTTGAATCCTTGAATTCGGGCTTTATCTAGAAAATGCGCCACGCCAGGGAGGGTTTCTTCGCCCCCAATTTGATCAATGCATTCCAGATACCACTGGTTTTTTTGATGCATCCAGTGCATCTTTTCTTCGGGACTAAGTGTCAACTGTCCCCAGGTGAGAATGCGTTCCAAGGATTCAACGCGGGAGATGCCTTTGAGCTGCTCATTTTCTTCGTGCCCAAATTCAATCCCCAAAGCAGAGGCCATGCGCTGCCACGCCACAAAATGATACTTGGCGGTGTCTACAATGACCCCGTCCAAATCAAAGAGGAATCCCTGGATCACGCGCGAGCGACCTTGTCCAGGACGCGCAGCACATGGAGGTGGTAGTCCACCAATCGATTGACAGGTTTTGCCTGGGTCCTGCCATAGGTGATGCTCATTTTCTCACAGCAGTCTTTCAGTAAACCCTCAAATGCTTTAGCTACAGAACCGACAAAATTGACGGGAGCGCCCTTACGCGCCTCCGAGAAGCAGAGCACATGTATTTCCAAAAATTTTTGGAAGCCATCTCGCACAATGGCCTGGATGTAAGGGCTGTCGGAATGATCCCCTGCAAAGCGGGAAAAAGATGCTAAATACACGTTGGCATGAGGCTGGTGATAGACGTGATGAAAAATCTCATCCTTGTCCGTCTTGTACTGTTGCTCAAATGCTTGAAGCAAAGCTTCGGGCATTCGCTTGTATATATAATCGGCGACGAGTCGCTTTCCAATAAAACTAGCGGAACCCTCGTCGCCAAGTACATAGGCCAAAGCGGGTAGTTCTTCACGGATGTTTTCGCCGTCAAAAAAACAAGAGTTTGAGCCGGTCCCCAAAATACAGGCCACATGCGGAACGCCATCAAAGGTGGCATAGGCGGCGGCCTTTAAGTCATGGTCAACATAGATCACCGCCTGCTTAAAGACATTGGACAAGCCATTTTTGATCACTTTGTTGAGCTTCTCCGAAGAGCAGCCAGCTCCATAGAACCAAACCTGTTCCACTTTAGGGACATAAGAAGGAATTTCTGGGTGATTAGTCAAGACTTGCTCGACGGTCGCTGAGGAATGGAAATAGGGGTTGAAGCCCATGACGGACCAACGCTTGATTTCTTGGCCATGGCCGTCCAAAAGGATCCAATCGGCCTTGGTGGAGCCGCTTTCAACAATAATGATCATAGGGTAGTTGTCTGATCAGAGGTTTACGAAGCGCTCAGTCATATCTGCCATACGCGCAGAATACCCGGCCTCATTGTCGTACCAGCCCATGATTTTGACCAAATTGCCATTCGCAGACGTGATACCGGAGTCAAAAATACATGAATGTGGATTTCCCACGATGTCAGCAGAGACAATTGGATCTTCGGTGTACTCCAAAATGCCTTTCAAGTAGGTCTCTGAGGCCTCCTTCATGGCGGCGTTAATCTCTTCTTTCGTAACCTCGCGACCTAATATCAAAGTGACGTCAGTGGCTGATCCTGTAAGCGTTGGAACACGGATGGCGTACCCGTCTAATTTGCCCTTTAATTCAGGCAAAACCAATCCAACGGCTTTGGCGGCACCGGTCGTCGTAGGAATCATAGAAACAGCTGCGGCACGAGCACGGCGCAAATCTTTGTGCGGAGCGTCCTGGATGCTCTGGTCGTTCGTGTAGGCATGGACCGTCAACATGTAGCCTTTTTCTACGCCAAACTTGTCGTTTAGGACTTTCATCATTGGAGCTAAGCAATTGGTCGTGCATGATGCATTGCTGAATGTAAAGTCATCCGAAACAAGCAGTTTGTCGTTCACACCCATGACGATGGTCTTCACATCATCCTTCGCAGGAGCGGACAAGCCCACTTTCTTCGCTCCGGCAGTGAGATGCATTTTCAGCTGCTCTTGAGAGGTGAAAAAACCGGTTGACTCGATAACCATATCAATTCCCATTTCGCCCCAAGGCAATTCAGCCGGGTTGCGAATTGCCGTGATAACGATCTCTTTTCCGTTGACGATCAAGCTGTTGGCTGTGTGGCTAACGGTACCGTCAAAACGACCATGGGCTGAATCATACTTGAGAAGATGAGCCAAAGTTGCGGTGTCTGTCAAGTCATTGATAGCGACAACTTCCAAACCTGATTTTTTCATCAAGTTGCGGAAGGTCAAGCGGCCAATACGACCGAATCCATTGATGGCAATTTTTTTCATGCTTTTCTGAGAAATTTGAGTTTAGATAGAGAGAATTTTGGACACCCGATGAAGTTCCATATCCAACGGGGCCTTATTGTAGATAGCTTGTTGTAAGAAGGTCTGTGTAAGCTGTCCATTGACGAGACCCACCATGATATCGCTTTTGCCGTTTAAAAGAGACTCCACCGCAGCAACACCTAATTGACTAGCATTCACTCGGTCCAAAGCACTGGGAGAACCTCCGCGTTGAATGTGGCCCAAAATGGTGACTTTAATATCGAGTTCAGGGTAGCGGGCCTCCAAAGACTTAGCCAAATCGAAAGGCTTGCCGAGGCGGTTGCCTTCGGCGACCACAATGATGTTGCTTGTTTTTTTATTTTCGGCTCCACGATCAATGGAGGCGTATAGGTCCTCCATCGAGGTGTTCTTTTCAGGAAGCACAATGTCAAGAGCGCCCGTAGCGACCCCTGCCGACAAAGCGATGAATCCCGCATCACGGCCCATTACTTCTACGATGAACATGCGGTTATGGCTGTTGGCGGTGTCACGGATCTTGTCAATGCACTCCACGACGGTATTGGTCGCGGTGTCATAGCCAATGGTATAGTCTGTACCAAACAAATCATTGTCAATGGTTCCTGGGATGCCGACTACGGCGATACCGTGCTCTTCGTGAAGTAAATGGGCTCCCGTAAAGGTGCCATCCCCTCCGATAACCACGAGGCCATCGATCCCTTGGCCGCGAAGCTGTTCGGCAGCTTTGGCTCGGCCTTCGGGGGTTCGGAACTCGGCGGAGCGCGCAGATTTTAGCATGGTTCCACCTTGCGCTAAAATATTTTTTACGCTCTTGGAATGAAGGGCTTCAAACGCGCCTTCGATCAAGCCATCATAGCCTCGGTGAACACCAAACACTTCTTTATCATAGAAAATTCCAGCCCGAACAACCGCTCTAATCGCGGCGTTCATGCCTGGAGCATCTCCTCCAGAAGTAAGTACAGCAAGGCTTTTTAATGACATGGGCTTCAACGATAGAATCCAAAGATAGTGTATTAAATACACTAATGCAGAAACAGAAAGTGTATGGGTTACATTTGTCTACACCCTATGATAAATCCAAATATCTCCGTTGACTGCGTGGTCTTTGGCTTTGATGGCCAAAACTTAAATGTCCTTTTAATTGAGCAAAAAGACGTTGGCCAACTCCGGCGCTTTGCGTTACCCGGTGACCACTTAGAAGAAGATGAAAATCTCGACCAAGCCGCAAACCGCGTCTTGAAAGAATTGACAAATCTGAAAGGACTCTACCTGAAACAAAGTGGTGCCTTTGGCGATCCAAATCGGGTGAAGAATATCAAAGATTTGCCTTGGCTAGAAAGTAACCGAAGCGATCCTCAAGCTCGAGTCATCACCATTGCCTATTATGCCTTAGTGAAAATGGAAGACTTTAACCCTTCCGCATCCAGCTTCGCCGCGCGTGTTTTTTGGCATGACAGTTCAAATATCCCTGAACTGGCCTTTGACCATGGCGAGATTGTTCAAGAGGCCCTGGTGGTCCTGCGTCGCGAGCTGGCCGAACTTCGTGTAGGGCATGAGCTCCTCCCCGAAAAGTTCACATTAAGCCAGATGCAAGCACTATATGAAGCCATTTTAAATTACTCTTTTGACAAGAGAAACTTTCGAAAAAAGGCACTCAATGACAAGTGGGTACTTCCTTTAGAAGAAAAGCAAACAGGGGTGCTCCACAAGCCCGCCCGATTGTATACATGGAACAAAAGCCGAGTAACTCTTTAAATCACGGCACATGACGACTACGACGAAACCCAAATTGAATTTCTGGCAGATTTGGAATATGAGCTTCGGCTTCTTGGGTATACAATTCGGTTGGTCCCTTCAAATGGCCAATATGAGCCCTATCTACAAATCCCTCGGGGCTGAGGCGGATAGTATTCCCATGCTGTGGCTTGCGGCTCCAATGACGGGCCTTCTGGTTCAACCCATTATTGGATACTGGTCTGACCGGACCTGGACTCCGCTCGGACGCCGTCGTCCTTATTTCCTGGTGGGGGCTCTCCTCGCTTCCATGGCATTGTTTTTTATGCCTCAAAGTTCAACGCTGTGGATGGCCGCCGGCCTTTTATGGATCTTGGATGCCTCTATTAACATTTCGATGGAGCCTTTTCGCGCATTTGTGGTGGATATGCTTCCAGAAGAACAGCACAGCCGGGGCTTTACTTTCCAAAGTTTTATGATCGGCGTGGGCTCCGTCGTGGCCTCCGCCTTGCCTTGGATGATGAGCAATTGGTTTCATGTTTCGGATCCCGAGGGATACACGGGGATTCCAACCTCCGTGGAATATAGCTTCTACGCGGGGGCGGTTGTTTTGCTCTTAGCCGTTCTTTACACCGTCTTCACCACCAAGCCCTATCCTCCCGCTAATATGGAGGAGTTCAAAGCCTTGCAAGCAAAGGCCTCCATTCGGGATATGTTTCAGGAGATCTTCGGATCGATCCGGCACATGCCTAAAGTCATGCGCCAGGTGGCCTTGGTCCAGTTTTTTACGTGGCCTGGCTTGTTCTTGATGTGGTTTTATTACTCTCCGGCGGTAGCCGAAGATATTTTTCACGCCGCGCCAAATACGGCAGCGTATTCGGAAGGCGTTGAATTTGCCGGATTGACCCTGTCCTATTACAATTTAATCACCTTTCTATTTGCGTTTGGCATTGGAAGCTTAGCAGTGAAATTGGGCAATCAATTAACTCACTTTCTTTGCCTGACAGCCGGAGCTTTGGGTTTATTTAGCCTAAGTTGGATCGAGAATCCCAACATGCTCTTCGTTTCCATGACGGGGGTAGGGATTGCTTGGGCTTCTATTTTATCGATGCCCTATGCCATGTTTGCCGGTTCTTTGCCCAAAGACAAAGTGGGCATGTATATGGGCATTTTCAACTTCTTCATTGTGCTGCCCGAAATCATTGCAGCCCTTGGCTTTGGTTGGATCATGCAGCATGTGCTGGGCAATGATCAGATTTTAGCGGTCGCATTAGGTGGCGCTTTGATGCTTTTAGCGGGCTTCTTGGCTTTACGTGTAGAGAGCCCCAAGGAATCTTAAACATCGCTGCCTCAGTTCGGCACAAAAGCAAAAGGGCGGCCCGCTGGGCCGCGAAGAAAAGTAAAAGGGCGGCCCAGCGGGCCGCCCTTAGTCTTTTCGAAGTCGAAATAGGAATTAGAGCTTGCGAACGCTCGTAGCCTGCAAGCCACGCTTGCCTTCTTTCAATTCAAACTCTACTTCATCGCCATCGGCGATAGGTTCGAGTGTTCCAGTGATGTGGACGAAGTAGTCGCCCTCACCTTCGTTGTCCTTAACAAAGCCGAACCCTTTGGTGGCGTCGAAGAACTTTACGGTTCCGTTTTTCATTTTTTGCGTGTTCAAATATAAATAGTTTGCAAAGGAAGGCTATTTCTACCAAAACCACCAAATAAATTTTAGAAATTGAAGAAATGAGCCTTTCTCAAGCTGAAAATCACTTGAGTTTTTTGACCTGCAAGACAATGCTGAGGCGCGCTACCACTTCTACTTTATCCCCTATGGCGAGGTCCTCATCACATTCCGCAGACCAAACATCCCCATCGATTTTAATCGAAGCGGCATCTCCGGCTTTGGCGGCTTCGCTCACGCGTGCCACCTTACCTACCAAAGCATCGGCGTTGGTAGAAGCACCATTGGCAACAAAATACCGTTTGAAAATAGGACGAAGTGCAATTAACGAGACCGTACCCCCAATGATAAAGCCAAGCAACTGCCAAGTTTCTCCGCCGCCTGCCCAGGCAATCAGGGAAGCTAAAAAGGTACCCACGGATAGGCTCGCCAGGAAGAATCCGGGCGTAAACATTTCGAGAATGATTAGCAATACTCCGGCAATGAACCAGAGGTTAGCAGGAGAAAGAGTGTCAAGCATCTGGATAAGATACGGAGGAATCGTCTGCTGCGGTGCCTAGAGTCCCTGCTTCCCCTTTTTTCAAAATTAGAATGAGGGCCACCAGGACTAGAACAGCCCCGGCAATGAAGGGCGCTCCTGGAAAGTAGATTCCTGCTTCGGCATGAGTGAAGTACGCAAAAATGCTTGTCATCATTAGGGGCCCAACAATGCCTGTCGCGGACATCATAGAGGTCAATGCCCCCTGCAATTCACCTTGTTCATTGGCCGGAACCTGATTGGAAAGAATCCCTTGTAGCGCAGGTCCTGCAATACCACCTAAGGCATAGGGGACCAGGAAGACAAACAACATCCAGCCTTGTGAAGCTGTGGAGAAGAGAATCAGCCCCACAAAATTGAGGCAAATGCCTATGACGAGCGCTTTATACGAGCCAAGTTTGGGAATGACAATCCGAATAAGGAGGCCTTGGACTAAGGCGCTTAGGACCCCGACCACACCCAGGCTGTATCCGACCATCGCTTCGGACCATTGAAATTTCTCCATGGAGAAGTAGGCCCAAGTGCCCTGAACGGCATGTGAGGCGACATAGATGAAGGTCAATGAACCAATAAGGCTGGCGACCGCGGGATAGCGCCTTAGCGCGAGCAAGGTCCCTAGAGGATTAGCTCGCTTCCAGGCAAATGGCCGCCGATTTTCTACTGGGAGAGATTCGGGAAGGATGAAATAGCCATATAATCCGTTGAGTAACGTCAGGCCGGCAGCGGCATAAAAAGGGACCCGTGGGCCAATTTCTCCCAAGAGGCCTCCGGTGACAGGACCAATGATGAATCCAAGCCCAAAGGCGGCTCCGAGTAAGCCAAAGTTTTGAGACCGTTTTTCGGGCGTAGATACATCCGCAATGTATGCAGCCCCAGTGGTGAAGGATGCGCCGAAAAACCCGGCAATGATTCGCGCGATGAACAGCCAACCGATTGTTGGAGCGATCGCCAGAACGAGGTAGTCTAGGCCAAAACCAAGCAAAGAGAGTAAAAGCACCGGGCGTCGGCCATAGCGATCACTCAAAGCGCCGACGAAAGGCGCGCATAGGAACTGAACCAGGGCATATGAACCAATAAGCCAGCCTCCGTATTGAGCGGCGAGTGACATATCTCCCCCCGTCAATTCTTGAATAAGCGAAGGAATGACCGGGATGATGATTCCAAGTCCAATGACGTCCAACAAAAGAGTGACGAAAATGAAGCCAACCGCGGCTTGACGATTTTTCACGGCGTATGGGGTTAAGGAGCGCTCAAAGGTCGTAAAACAAGCGCCCTATTTCGCGCCATCTTCCAAGAAAAACGAGGGCTTATTTCCCGCCGCTCAAAATTTCTTTGATTCCTCCGAGAGAGGAAAGTACACCTGTTGCCTCGTAGGGGAGGTAAATAGTTTTGTTGTCCTTGCCGGAGGTCATATCCTGCAGGGTTTCCAAGTATTTCTGCGCGATTAAATATTGAACGGGATCACCGCTAAAATCCTTGACAGCCTCGGATACTTTGCGGATTGCTGTGGCTTCGGCCTCAGCCACTAAAATCCGCGCTTCAGCAAGACCAGTCGCTTCGAGAATGGCTGATTGTTTTTGACCTTCTGCACGCTGGATGTCAGACTCGCGCTGCCCTTCGGCGGTTAGAATCTGACTGCGCTTTTCTCCTTCGGCTTCCAAAATGGTGGCTCGGCGATCGCGCTCTGCGCGCATTTGCTTTTCCATTGCCTCACGGATGCCGATAGGGGGATTGATATCTTGAAGTTCAACACGGTTCACCTTAACGCCCCATTTGTTGGTGGCATCATCCAAGATGTTTCGCAATTTGGAGTTGATCGTATCCCGGCTCGACAGGGACTCGTCCAAATCAAGTTCACCGACTACATTTCGCAGGGTGGTTTGCGTCAATTTTTCGATGGCGTTCGGAAGATTTCCAATCTCATAAACCGATTTGATGGGGTCCATAATTTGGAAGTATATCAACGCGTTGATTTCAGTCACTACGTTGTCCTTTGTGATGACGTTTTGCTTTGGGAAGTCATAGACGTTTTCACGCATATCGATACGGTCTTGCATTTTGAAGATCGGAATGGTCTCGCCATTAAATCCTGTTTCGCTATAACGCCAAGAGATTTGGCGAGGAAGGTCAATGATCGGGATGATGATATTGATTCCTGACTCGAGGGTGCGATGGTACTTGCCCAAGCGCTCAATGATCATGGATTCGGATTGTTTGACAATGCGGATGCCTTTGGCCAATAAGAAAATGACCAGCAGGGCAACAAAAGACAGGGTAATGAGAGATGAAATCATATGGTTCGAAGGTATTTCTTTAAAGATACTTTAAAAGGCTCGGTCTGCCTTGTTTTCTCACTTCGAATTGCTGGCTTTTACGTTCATTACTTTTCAACAACCCGGGGCACCCGGAAGTAGTCAGAATCTGCCCCAGGCGCATTTTTCATAGCTTCAGCGTGCGTCATCATGGTTTGAGGTTCATCCTCGCGGAGCACATTTTCTCGATCTGTCATGTAGACTAGGGGCTCAACGCCGTCCAAATCCAAGCGCTCAATAGCCGCTACGAAATCCAAGATTTTGGTCAAATCTTTTTTCATGGCTTCGGCCTTATCGCCCTCCAATTCAAGGCGAGACAAGTGCGCTAGTTTTTGGACGTCTTCCGTGCTGATCTTCATTCTGTGCGACCAAAGGCCTTTAATTGGTTCAAAAGTAAGGCATAGACCCGATCGCTCAGGGCGTCTTGCTCAGCCAAAGGGATACCGGACACCTCGATCGGGGCGTGAACATGAGCGCGCAGCAGGCCGGGGCGACCGCCATGAAAGAAGTCGGGGAAATGCGCGCGATTGTTTGCAAAGGTGATGGGAAGAATGGGGGTTCCGCTCTCAATGGCCAACTTGAATGCGCCATTTTTAAATGGGGCCAAAAGCACTGTGGCATCCTTTGGGATGCCCCCTTCGGGATAAATGCAAAGGCCGCTTCCTCGTTCGAGCCGTCGTGCAGCCTTTTCCATAACCTGACGTTTGCTCGCTAGGCTATTTCGATCTACAAGGATACTCGAACGACGAAAGAAAAAGCCAAATAAGGGAATTCGTGCCAGCTCAGCCTTACCTATAAACACCGTGGGGGATTTGACAATCCGGTAGGACATCATGACGTCCAATTCACTAGAATGGTTCGCGACGACGATATAAGGTCGATCCCAAGGAATGCGCTCCTCGTAGGTGACTTTTCGGATTAATCCCATGCCGTTCAAAATCCATGCGGCCCATAAACGAGCAAAACGATAGAATTTTGGGAAGCTTTCCACTTTTCGCGATGTCCAAAACAATGGAAGAAATAAGCCGATAATGCTCAGGAGCATCAAAGCATAGAACCAGATATGATAAAGGAGTCCAAAGAGCACTTTGGGCATTGCACGAAGGGGGATACGATTAAAGTGGGGCATTCAATGGCAAAACTAAACCATTACTTTAAGGGGACATCAAAAGATTATGAAACAGATTCTATTTACTTTTTGTCTCGGATGCATGCTGAGTCTTCACGGCGCACCAAGCGCACGAAACATGCCTCTAGCCGTGGCATGTACGCCTGCTCAAAGTGAGCTGTATTTGGCTTCCAATACCGTTTATGTTCAAGCCCAAGGGCAGGCGATTTCTATGGAATCTCGCCGCTGGCCTCGCTGGTTGCGCCGAATTTTAAATCGCCGCGGTTCCTCGGGTAACCGACGCCCTGGCGGCCGATAGGCCAAAAAAAACCCGGCATACGCCGGGTTTTCAATAGGTTTACTTGCTACGGGCGCTTAAGCCAGTTCAAAATCTTCCATGAATTTGGTGGTGTAATTGCCCGCGACATAGTCCGGGTGATCCATCAACTGACGGTGGAATGGGATTGTCGTCTTGACTCCTTCGATGATAAACTCATCGAGCGCGCGCTTCATGCGCTCAATGGCCTGCTGACGATTGCGGCCGGTGACAATGAGCTTGGCAATCATGCTGTCATAATTGGAAGGTATCGTGTAGCCTGAATACACGTGCGTATCTATTCGCACTCCGTGCCCACCTGGCGCATGGAAGGTGGTTATTTTGCCTGGACATGGCCGGAAGTTGGCATAGGGGTCTTCCGCATTGATTCGGCATTCGATGGCGTGCTGCTTTGGTTCGTGATTCCGTCCCGAGATCAAGGTGCCTGTCGCAATCTTGATCTGTTCGCGAATCAAGTCATAGTCTGTGACTTCTTCGGTAATTGGGTGTTCTACCTGAATACGGGTATTCATTTCCATAAAGTAGAAGTTGCGGTGCTTGTCGACTAAGAATTCCACCGTTCCAGCGCCTTCGTACTTGATGAACTCTGCGGCCTTGACCGCGGCATCGCCCATGGCTTGGCGCAATTCGGGCGTCATGAAGGGAGAAGGTGTTTCTTCGGTTAATTTCTGGTGACGTCGCTGAATGGAACAGTCGCGCTCACTCAGGTGGCAGGCTTTTCCGCTTTGGTCACCAATGACTTGAATTTCAATGTGGCGAGGCTCTTCGATGAGCTTCTCCATGTACATACCATCATTACCAAAAGCCGCGGCAGCCTCTTGGCGGGCCGATTCCCACGCTTTTTCGAGGTCCTCTTCTTTCCAAATGGCCCTCATGCCTTTGCCGCCGCCGCCGGCGGTTGCTTTCATCATGACGGGATAGCCGATTTCTTTGGCGGTTTTAAAAGCATGAGCGAGATCTTCCAACAAACCTTCGGAGCCAGGAACACAAGGGACTCCCGCGGCCGTCATGGTTTTTTTGGCCGTCGCCTTATCCCCCATTTTGTTGATCTGTTCTGGTGAAGCACCGATGAACTTGATGCCGTGTTCTCCACATATGCGGGAGAATTTGGCGTTCTCCGAGAGGAATCCAAAACCGGGATGTATCCCATCGGCATTCGTGATTTCGGCGGCGGAAATAATGGCTGGAATATTCAAATAGCTATCCTTCGAAGGGGCTGGGCCAATACATACCGCTTCATCAGCAAAGCGCACATGAAGGCTTTCCCGGTCAGCCTCCGAATACACGGCGATCGTTTTGATACCCATTTCTCGGCATGTACGAATAATGCGCATGGCAATTTCGCCGCGGTTAGCAATCAAAATCTTTTTCATGAGTCCAGGGTTTAGTTTAGGCCGGCTCCACTAAGAAGAGGATCTGGCCATACTCCACAGGGGTCGTATCATCGGCAATCACCTTGACAATCTTTCCCGTGACTTCACTTTCAATCTCATTGAAAAGCTTCATGGCTTCAATGATGCAGACGGTTTCGCCAGCAGTCACCATATCACCCACGTTTTTATAGACTGGCTTGTCTTGGCTGGGTTTTCGGTAGAAGGTGCCAATCATCGGAGACTTGATGGCAACGCAGTTCGCGAACTCATCTTCGATTTCAGCCACAGGAGCGGCTTTTGAGACGGCAGGCTCCGCAGCAATAGTAGAAGGAGACTGCGCAACGTAATGCACGGCTTCACCGCCTCCTGTTTTTACGGTCACTTTGTAGCTGTCCGTTTCGAGAGAGACTTCCGATGCGCCTGACTTCGTTACGAACTTGATGAAATTTTGTAGTTCCTTGATATCCATTTGTCAAGTAGTTAAGAAAACAAAAATGCGGCAAAAAAAAACAAAAACCCGAGACGAAATGCCTCGGGTTTTGAGAAATGTAAGTTATTCGTCTTAGGCTTCAGCTACTACAGTCTTGTCAATAACGACTTTGCCTTTGTAGTACATCTTGCCTTCATGCCAGTAAGCACGGTGCATCAAGTGGGCTTCACCCGTAGTAGGGCAAACAGCCAACTGAGGTAAAACGGCCTTGTCATGCGTGCGGCGCTTGTCGCGGCGGGTGCTCGATTGTCTACGTTTAGGATGTGCCATAATGCAGGTTTTTTCAGTTCAATTCAAATTTCGTCTTGGCCAAATAGATCGTCATCTTCTTCTAAGTCCTCTTTCATTTCTGCTCGTAGCTCGGGCTTAATTTTTTGAATGGGAACCGAAAGGGCTACCACCTCAAAGAGCGTTTGAGCTAAATCCACTTCATACTCTCCATGAGGGAGCACTAAGATATCCGGGTCACTGTCATCAAAGGCATTGCCAAATTTGACCACAATGCGGAAGGCATTTTGAACCTCGAGCTCAAAGAGGTCACCGCTAAAGTCGCAGATCGCATCTAAAATGCCCGAGAAGGAAAAGTCCAACTCCATGAAGGTGTTGGTCTTACGCATGAGCACATGGACTGTGGCCGGGCGTATTCCTTCCAGATCGGAAAGGGGATAAGAAGTAAAGAACGTTTCGTCTAAATGGTACTCAAACGTGTGTTCGCCTAGGGCAAGGCCGGAAAATCCTAAAATAGTTTCACGATTCTTCATGGCCGAACGCTCGTTAGAGCCGGCAAATGTACACCGAATTGCACAATTCCCCAACACCTTGGCGCCGAAGGAAGTGCTTTAAGAATCTCGCCGACTTTTTTGTTCGAATTTGGGCAAAACATGTGCGGTTAATTCCGTTTGTAAGCCGTGATGGCGACCTCGATCTATCGCCTGAAAAACCGAAGCCATAAAGCTTTGGTAATCCGCTAAGTTCTTTCCCGCTATGTCTAGTCCCACGCCGTGATCTGGAGAAGTGCGGACAAAAGGAAGGCCACAGGTGTTGTTCACGCCGGTTTCGAAATGCAAGATTTTGAAAGCGATGAGTCCCTGGTCATGGTACATTGAAAGCACGCCGTCGTACTGAAGGTGAGCGGACTTGCCAAAGAAGCCATCCGAGGGGAATGGGCCTTGAATCAGTGCGCCCCGTTGCTTCATAGATTCGATCCACGGGCTCAAAATATCTATTTCCTCG
>JAQWXR010000046.1 GCA_029254375.1 Schleiferiaceae bacterium
ACATGAGCGAATGTGGCCAGTTCGTTAAATCGGGCGAGTTTATTTTTTCCCATAATGGAATTAGAATTGGATGTCCAAAATTCGGGCTTGAAGGGCTTTGTTCCCACGAAAAATATTCCACTCGAGTACGACGGCTAGATTGACGCTGCCCTGAGGGTCTAAATGGCCCCAACCAAAGCCTATCACCGGGAGTCTTGCCCCAGTTCGGGGGTCATGCGCGATGGCTTTTAAATGCTTGCCTTCGGAAAGCTTTTGAATCTGTTGAAGTTCGACATTCTCTAGTCCCCAAATAGGCGCCTCATTCTCCATGCCGAAGGGCTCCAAACGCTCGAGTAGCTGTGCCAAACCATCATGGAGTTCGTGGATTGCTGCCTCTGTGTCAATTTTTTGGTATGGTTGGCGCTGCTCTTCCGGCCAGCGTCGCTCAACGGCGGTATTGAAGGCCTTCTGAAAATCGGCCAGCTTTTCAGGAAGCAGGGTCATCCCGGCGGCTGCGCGATGGCCTCCAAATTGTATGAGGTGCTCCGACGCTTCGTCGAGGCAATCGTAGAGGTCAAGTCCAGGAACGGAACGAGCACTTCCAGATAGTTTGCCTTCATGTTCGGTCAATACAATAGTGGGCTTGTAAAATGCCTCCACCGTGCGTTGAGCCACAATCCCTAAAACGCCCTTGTGCCAATCCGTCCCGAGCAAGACGAGGCCAAGTTGATCCGATTGAAGCATGGCTTGGGCCTGTGCAGCGAGGCTGACACCTTGTTCGGTACTTCTGCGTTGCACGTTGTGAGCTTCAATATCTTGACTGAGCTGTTCTAGAACCTCGCTGGCCCCTTCCGTCAAAAGATCCACAGCGAGATGACCATGGTGCATTCGCCCTGCGGCGTTGATTCTTGGGCCGATAGCAAAAACGACATCTTGCAAGGTGATGTGTCCCGACGGACGAGCGCTGAGTAATGCAGCTAAAGAGGGTCGAGGATGCTGATTGATAGACGCTAGTCCAGCTCGCACGATGGCGCGGTTCAAGCCGATGAGGGGAACCATGTCAGCGCCGATACTCACCGCGACCAGGTCCATCAAATCATCCAAATCGCTTGGATCAAGTCCTGCCTCTTGGTAGCTGGCACGCCAAAGCATGTAGCCGACGCCACAGCCAGAAAGTTCTTTGTGAGGGAAGGGGCAGTCTTTGCGCTTAGGGTCCAAGACGGCAATGGCTGGAGGCAAGGTATCTCCGGGGGTGTGGTGATCCGCCACAATGATGTCTAAGCCACGTTCTTGGGCTGAGGCAATAAGTGCATTGGATTTAATACCACAATCAAGAGCAATCAATAACTTGACGCCCGAATCAAGAGCGCGCTGAATGCCGACCTCCGATAATCCATAGCCTTCTTTGTACCGGTCTGGGATATGCGTTAAAATGGACCATCCACCTCGTTCGAGCGCCAACTTACCTACCGAAACGGCGGTCGTACCATCCACGTCATAATCGCCAAAGAGCATGACACTTTCCGCTTGGGCTCGGGCCTTGGCTAATCGTGCCGAGGCCTGAGGCATACCGGCCATTTGAAGAGGGTCAACGGCCGAGATTGGAATGCCAGGAATCCAATCTTTAATATCCTGAATGCTCTGCATACCACGTTGGACAAGCACGCGGCTCAAGGCGGCATAAGGGGCGCCTAGCTCCTCGGTGAGGGAAGCCACGGCCTGGGCTGATCCTTCCGGAGCATAGGTCCATTGCTTGGTCATTCTTCTCGGCTCTTGCGCTTGTCGCGGTAGACGGCTACCTGATGTTCTACCGAATATTTGTGAACAACCTGAAATAGCTCCTCGATAAAGGCGCGATTGAGGTTGAGTTCTTCGGCCTGAATCCCGCGTTTTTGCAATAGATCAAACCAACGATCCATTTGGAAAATACCTGCGTTGTGGGACACTTTCAGTTGGCCTAAAGCATCCACGATATCCATACGTTGGCGAAGAAGCTTAACCATTTCACTATCCACTTCGTCCAATTTGAGTCGCTCGCTATCAATGATCTCTTGCAATGCCACATCTTTTGGGGCATTCGCTTCTAATGTTCGGAGCAAATGCTTGAGCATGCCAGGTGTTATTTGCTGGGCGGCATCACTCAAGGCTTGGTCAGGATCTGGGTGAACCTCAATCATAAGTCCGTCCATCTGGATGTCCATAGCTACTTGGGAGACGTGTTCGACTAAGCGTCGGTCCCCAGCAATATGACTTGGGTCGCAGATGATCGGCACATCCGGGGCTTGGCGGCGCAGTTCAAAACTCATTTCCCATCGCGGCTCATTGCGGTATGGGGCGGCATGACTGGAAAAAAAGCCCCGGTGGACGGCGGCTAAATCCTTAAGTCCAACGCTGTCCAGTCGCTCTAAGGCGCCCAGCCATAAACCGAGGTCAGCGTGGATGGGATTCTTGACTAAGACTGGAATGTTGCTTCCACGCAATGCCTCGGCTATTTCCTGAACATAGAAAGGATTTACGGTCGTTCGGGCGCCAATCCAAACGGCATCGGCCTGCACGGCTAAAGCCTTTTCTACATGGTCGGCATTGGCTACTTCAATGACAAAAGGCAGACCAACTTCTTGACGCATAGTTTGGAGCCACTCCAGGGCATTGTACCCCGCCCCTTCAAATTGCCCAGGCCGTGTCCGCGGCTTCCAAACCCCAGCACGATAGAGCTGAGTTTGCCCTTCCTTTTTTAAGCTGCCAGCCACCGAAAGAACTTGCTCCAAGGATTCTGCAGAACAGGGTCCAGCGATAATAAGTGGATTCTGGACGGATCCAGTCCAGGGGCCAAAGGAGCGTTCTCGGTGAGCGGGCAAATTCATAGGTTCAAAGGTACCGGCTGGGTTCGGGATAGCCGTTTAATGATTCAAATTTTTGGTGTTTAATTCCCGGCCGCACCGAGGACAACCACGATTTCCCCTTTTGCTTCATGAGAGGCAAAGTAGCGAGCTAATTCAGCGATAGTCCCGCGGTGGTAGGTTTCAAACATTTTGCTTATTTCCCGAACAACACAGGCAGGACGATCAGGACCAAGGTGCTCTTCGAGTTCCCTCATGCATCGTTCAATGCGATGGGGTGATTCATAGAATACGACCGTCCGTGTTTCGTTTTGCCATTCTTTCATTCGGCTTTGGCGTCCCTTTTTCTGAGGAATAAAGCCTTCAAAAACAAAACGATCACAGGGAAGCCCACTAGCTACGATTGCTGGAATCAAAGCGGTTGGACCAGGGAGGGCCTCCACTAGAATTCCCGCGACTACGCACGCTCGAACGAGTAAAAATCCTGGATCACTAATCCCAGGGGTCCCCGCATCACAGACTAATGCCGTGTCCCCAACGCGCTGCTCAATGTCCGCCACGGTGCGTTCAAGGAGACTGTGCTCGTTGTGCATATGAAATGAGCGCAGGGGGGCTTGAATTTCGAGCAGTTTGAGCAACTTTCCCGAAGTCCGAGTGTCCTCTGCCAGCACAATTTCGACGCTTCGAAGCACGTCCATTGAGCGAAGTGTGATGTCGCCGAGATTCCCAAGGGGAGTAGGTACAAGTATGAGCTTTCCCATGAATTATTCGAAGCGGGCAAATACGAGGGTGAGAAAACGTTCGGCGATTTCGGGCTTTTGACTCCAATCATAATCGCCGTAGACGGCATTTTCCAAGAAATTCTCACATTCTTGCTTGCTTTCCATGGTCGCTAATGCTGCTACAACGCGCTGAAAGTCATCATCAACCCCATCAAAAAGGTGTTTTACGAAAGCCACGCGATCATTCAAGCCGACTTTCAAAACAGCGTATCGGGTGTTCACACTTTTGCCAGGGGCACTGGGAGGTGCAGCTGGCGGATTCTGCCGCGATATGGCTTCGGAGGGCCTGGGCGATTCGGACTCAGACGCAGCTGCCGATGGCTTGATGGCTGGGATAGGCTTTGCTTGAACGGCGTCTTCCGTCGTAGGTTGAGGGGACTCCTGGGTGATTGCTGTGCTTCTTGGAGTGGATGTGGCGGCGATATGACTTTGTAGATCGGCCGACGCACGCCCCGCTTCGCGCATACTTTCAAGGTTTTGGGCGTCCAATTCAACACGCATGGCAGCCGCTTTTTGCGCGATTTCTACCTCCCCTTGCTGTTGAATTTCGGCTAATTTTCCTGAAAGAGCTCGCTGTTCTGCCAGCACCCAAAGGTCTAAAATGTCCTGAATCTGAGCAGGGCTAGGGCTTTCAGTCTGTAAAGCTTGGCGTAAAGTGCTAAGGGAATCCGTGAGTGACATGCGCTATGGGTTTGTTGCCGCTGTGGTAGATTTGTGCGGCACCGAAAAGTACAAAATGTTCCAAGAGCACACTGAAGTTCCTACACGCCGTTCCGGATGGATTGAAGTCATCGCGGGTTCTATGTTTTCCGGCAAGACGGAGGAACTCATTCGTCGTGCGAAACGGGCGCAGATTGCGAAGTTGCGGGTGCAGATTTTCAAACCGGGTGTTGACACCCGCTACTCGGACGATGCAGTGGTCACCCACGACAGCGCTTCATTGGATTGTCAGGTGGTTCAAAGTTCCGAACAATTGCACCTGTTGGCTGCAGGCTATGATGTCATTGGAATCGATGAAGCGCAATTCATGGATGATGGCATTGTCGATGTTGTCAATGCGCTAGCCAACACGGGGACCCGCGTCATTATTGCTGGATTGGACATGGACTTTGCAGGCAAGCCTTTTGGACCAATGCCCGAATTGATGGCCGTTTCGGAGTTCGTGACCAAGGTTCATGCGATCTGCGTGCGCACAGGAGAGCTAGCCCATTATTCTCACCGATTGGAAGCGGAGCAGGGCACCATCATGCTGGGCTCTCAAAATGAATATGAACCGGTTTCACGCGCCGTCTTTACCCAAATTCAAAAAGAAAGCCCATCCCATGTTCCCGGCGATACCGATTAATCGCTTCGCCGAAAGGCTGGAAGCCCAGATCGTTCATCGAGGAGACGCCCGTGACATCCAGGCGATTGTCAGTGACAGTCGTCAGGCCCTCTGGATTCAGCCAACCGCCTTTATTGCCCTCCAGACTGAAAGTGGAGATGGCCACCGCTTTGTACACCACGCATCGGATCAAGGGGCTGTCGCCCTCATACTCCAGTCGGATCAGTGTACGCCCGAAACCCTTGCGGCGCTTCCTGGGTCCTGCACGGTGTTGACCGTAGCCGACACGTGGGTCGCGTTGCGCCATCTCGCCGCAGTACATCGCCAGGAATTGAATGGTCCAGTGATTGGCATTACCGGGTCGAATGGAAAGACGACCGTCAAAGAATACCTCTTTTACCTGTTGGCTGATGCACGGATTGCGCGCTCACCTAAGAGTTTTAATTCCCAATTAGGTGTCCCTCTCTCAATCCTAGCGGCAGCTCAAGAGGCCCAAGCGACCTTGCTTGAGGTGGGCGTCAGCATGGAAGGGGATATGGCTCGTATGGCCTCATGGGTGCAGCCAGATTTTGGAATTTTCACGCATATCGGTGATGCCCATGCGAGTGGATTTTCCTCGCTAGAAAGCAAAGCTGTCGAAAAAGCACAACTCTTTACCCAAAGCCAATGGGTTGTCGCACCTGCCTCGGAAGCCCTTCTATGTCAAGCTATTACGGCGCCTCTTCGCCGTTGGTCATGGAATTCTGATGAAGAGGCCGAACTCCAGTTTCGATGGGCAAATGGGGAGCTTCAGTGGTCCTCTCAGGATGGCGCGATTCACGGATCTGCGCCCTGCCCTTCATGGGATCCCGTCCAAACGCATAATGTCGCATCGGCGCTCGCGTGTATCCTTTTCTTGGGATGGAAGTGGGAGCCTGCTCGACTTCAGGACGTCATTGCCTCGGGCCTACGCATGGAACGGCTACCGGGCATAGACGGCTGGACGATCCTCAACGATTGCTACACGTCGGATCAGGATGCACTAGGCTGGGCCTTGGATACGTTGGCGGCGGAAGCTCGTGGACCTCGATATGCGATGGTGTCAAGCCCTGCGGGGATGAATAATTTCCCCGCTTGGATGGATGCCGCTTGCGCATCGCGCGGAATCGACGGATGGTGGGGGATAGGCGAAGACCTACAGGCTTTGCCTAATGGCTATGCCGATGTGGAGCGTTTCCGCACGGCGGCACCATGGGAAGCTTTGGGAATGGGAGGAGTTATGCTTCTCAAGGGGTCTCGACAGGCCCGATTAGAGGCCTTATTGCCCTTTTTAAAGATGCAACACCATGACACAGTCTTGGGAATTGATTTGGAGGCCTTGGCCTTTAATCTGCGGCACTACCGAAGCCTGATGAATGGGCAACGGATCATGGCCATGGTGAAGGCCAATGCATATGGATTAGGGGCGGTGACCATCGCGCAAGCACTGGCCAAACATCATGTGGATTATTTTGGAGTGGCCTATGTCGATGAGGGAAAAGCGCTGCGCGAGGCGGGGATCCTGACCCCCATTATGGTCATGAATCCAGGGGAGCAAAGCATGGAACAAATGCTGGCCTTTGGACTTGAACCTGAAATTTTCAGCCTAGATGTCCTGGACCGATTTGGTCAAGCGTACCTGCGCTACCCAGACGCCTCGCACGGACGGGTGCACATCAAAGTGGACAGTGGTATGCATCGATTGGGATTTGCACCTGATCAGGGCGCTGCGTTAGGACGTCATTTAGCTCTTTATCCAGGGATTGAAGTGACCTCTGTGATGACGCACTTGGCTTCGGCGGAGGACCCAAAGCAAGATGATTTTACCCAGTTGCAAGGCAAACGATTTGATGCCTTTTATGAAGCGCTAGTCGGAGAATTGGGCTACAGACCCCTTCGCCACGCGGCGAATACGCCTGGACTGCTGCGTCACCCTGCCTTGCGGTATGACATGATTCGATTGGGCATTGGATTGTTTGGAGATTCCCCCATTGAGAAGGACCGAGAAGCTCTTCAGCCGGTGGTCTATCTTCAAACGCGTATTTCGCATGTTCAAGATTTGCCTGCAGGTGAAGGAATTTCCTACGGGCACAGTGATGCTGCGGACCACGACCGCCGCGTAGCTACCCTGCCTGTGGGCTATGCGGATGGCTTTCCACGTGCACTGAGTTCGGGACGTGGGTATGTGATAATTCATGGCCAAAAATGCCCAGTTCTTGGCCGTGTTTGCATGGATATGACGCTAGTGGATGTGACGCATGTGTCGGCCCTGGTGGGCGACGCAGTTGAAGTGTTGGGCGCTCAATTAACCGTGTTTGACCTAGCTGAATGTGCCGGGACCATTTCGTACGAGATACTGACAGGCCTTTCTGAGCGTTTAGGAAGAACCGTATGGAATCCAAACGCATAATTCATCGTTTTTTTCTCAGCATCTGGCTGGTCCTTTTGCCTTTTTGGGATTTGGGTGCAGGCGTAGCGTTGGCCCTGGCCTTTGTTGCGGCCATTTGGAGGGATCCCACAGCGGCCAAAGCGAAGTGGCTGCAATCGGCGTCGTTTTGGCCACTGTGGGGAATTGTCGCTATGGTGGGAATTGCAGGCTTGTGGCACGAGTCTGAGTTAGAGACCCATCTTCGCTTACTTCCATGTATGCTTCTGTTTTGGGCATTTGATCGCGAAACCGTTCAAAAAGCGCTGCCCTTGGGCGGGCTCATCCTTATGCTGTATTTGCTCGGTTCCGGCGGGGTCCGCTTTGTGGAAGGTGCCGAATTTTCGACCTTGCTCTATCGAGGGTTGTTGCAAGGCCTCCACCAGCACGCCTACATTGGGAGTTACTTACTCTTTGCCGTGGTGGCCGTCTGGACGGGAAGGCTGGGGTGGAGGATCAAAGGACTCTACACAGGGCTGGTTCTTTTCTTTTTAGGCCTTCTAGGTGCCAAAATGCTTATTCTAAGTGCTTTTCTTTCGGTACTCTGGTTTGTGTATCACCGTGGTCGATTGCCAGCGAAAGTGGGCTGGGCTGGGCTGTTGTTGGTTCTCGGCTTTGCTCTTACACAAGCTTTTTCAGAGGGCCGTGCCTTAGGGCATATACTGAAACCAGTGGATCCCTTTTGGGCGACGGGTTCGGTAGATACGCGGGTTGTGCAAGCTCAGACGGCTTGGACCTTGATTCAAGAACGTCCCTGGACAGGCTGGGGAACGGTCGAAAAACAAGCCGCATTGGATGCGCGCTATGCGGAGATGAATTATCGATTTGGGATGAAGCGCCATTTGAATGTGCACAACCAATTCTTAGAGTGGGCACTCAGTTATGGCTTGGTGGGCATAGGCGTACTCCTGCTAAGTTGGATGGCCGCATTCCGTTTGGCCCGCTGGGATCCTTTTAGTTTGGGACTTGTGCTGATCTACTTCGGGAGCCTTTGGCTGACAGAAAGCATGATAGAACGCTCCTTGGGAATGTCGTTGTTCGCTCTAGCTTGGGCCTGGATGGTGGATCAATCGAAGAGCCAATCCAGCGAATTAAAGGTCTAGGGAGTTGGCTTGGCTTCCTTGATGGCCTGCTTTTGAATGCGAAATAAGGCATCTGCCACATGGGTACGAAGCTGAACAAGATCCATTTTTGGGGGGCCTTGGTAGAGAAAACCAATCAACAAAGGGGGGCAATCCTGCAGGCGGTCTGAGCGCTCAAGGCGATAGGCTTCTCTGAGTAAACGCTTAAAACGATTGCGATCCACAGCGTGTTTGAAACGTCGTTTCGGCGCACCGACCAGTATTTGGGCAGATCGCTCCAAAGGCCAGGATGATTCTGCCCAAAGAATTTGAATGGGACCTTCGCTGAAGCGACGCCCTTTCTCAAAAAGAAATGAAATGCGGTTGCGAAGTTTCAGCCGTTCCTCTCGGGGAAATCGGGTGTCAATCACTTGCCTTTATTCGCTTCCTCAATGTAAGCATCCAAGGCTTGGCTCATGGATGTAAACTTGGGTGCGGGCACCCCAATATCCAAGCGCAGGGAGTTTTCTGCGATGGCAAGCTGCGTGGTGCTGCCAAAGGCGGCAAGGCGCGTATTTTCCTGCTTGAAATCAGGGAAGTTCTTTAGTAAAGATTTGATGCCCTCAGGACTAAAAAAGACCAAAACATCATACTTGACATCACTCAAATCACTCAAATCGGAAGACACCGTTTGGTACATCGTAGCACGTGTCCATTTAATGTTTCCTTTTTCAAGCAACAGAGGAATTTCTGGATTGAGAATATCGGAAGTGGGGAGCATGAAGTGCTCTCCGCGCTGCTTCTTCAAGGTTGGAATGAGACCCGCCAAGTTGCCGGTGCCAGGGTAAATTTTGCGTTTTCTGTAAGGGACAAACTTCTGCAAGTAGAAGGCTACGGCTTCCGAAACACAGAAATACTTCCAATCTGGATTGATGGCTACGCGCATTTCCTCGCACATGCGGAAGAAATGATCGATCGCATTGCGACTCGTAAAGATGAATGCTTTGTGGTCGGCCGGACTCACCTTTTCCTTTCTAAAATCAGCCGCTGAGACAGCTAACACTTCGATGAAAGGACGAAAATCAACTTTAACTTTATGCTTATCAGCTAATTGAGTGTAGGGGTTGTTGCCGGCCTGTGGCTCGGGTTGGGATACCAGGATGCTCTTAACCTTCATAGGATTGAAAAAATAGGATCCAGAAAACAGGGCTAGTTTCTAGTGTGCAAAGGTACAAAATCGCTACATACCAAGGGTTATGTCTCTTGGAGACGTATCGAAAAAAGGCCTTCCCAATTCCCAAAACATAAAGGGATAATGCTATAAGAACGACAAAAATGTAAAAGGGCTCCTGGATATTATGATGACTTTGGTCCGCTACGATAAACCATAATAAAAAGGGTAGGGCAATCCAAAGGGCGGGTAGGAATGAAAAGCGTTCCCCCCAATGATCCCAGTGATGGCGACTTTGATCCCAAATAACACCATAAAGACTATGGATGATCAGCTGACTAGTTAATGCAGCGATAGGCAAAAGATATAAACCATACCATGGGCCTTGATAGCCAGGAAGTAAATGTGGGATGGAATCAGTCCCTAGAATGAGAAAGCCTAATAGACTTATTAAAGCCACCAGTAGAAAGTTGGGAATCCAAAGTTTAGTCGGTGAATCTTCCCAATGAGTAAAGCCTTCTATTGCATGAATCCAACGATTGGATGTGAGAGGAGCTCGATGAATCAATAGGCCAAGGGCCAAGCTGAGGAGGACGGCCAACCAAAATAGCGCATCGGAGGGCACTACTCTCAAAGTGCCTTCTAACGCCGGGGGTAAGCCTGATTCCATGCGGCAAAGGTAGAAGAGTTGAAGGGTCAAGTGCTCTTAAACGCGTATACCCTTTAACCCCTATTTTCTAAAGCGCTCAGTCCCAATGAAAATGTACACCTGCCTTGATCCAACGACCAGGCAAGGGAACGTTGCCTCGGTCGAGAATGGAAGCATTGAAGAGGTTCATGGCATCCAGGTAGACGGTCATACCATCATGGTCGTAGCTCAAGCGGGCATCCACCGTTTGGAACGGAGCGTAGGAGGTAAGCTCTCCCCCGGGAAGCGCGTATTGACCTGCGCGGTCTTGACGGATGTACACGAGGCCCCCTTGAAAGCCTTTCATGGGGGCTGACTTAATACTAAGCTGAAGACGGTTGGACAAGTAGTCGAGCGCATAAATGGATTGTCCGTCCAAAGCAGAAGCGCTGTGGCTTGCGGCTTGGAAACGGGCGTCCCAGGTGAAAAGATCCACAGCGCTCCCACCTGTTTCCAGCTCAAGCCCTTGAATGCTGACCTGGGTGATGTTATCTGCCTGAAGAATTTGAGCGCCATCAACCGTGCGGTAGATCCAATCAATGAGGTTGCTGCCACGACGCTGGTAGGCAGTGGCCCTAATAAAGTGCGGCATACCACTCATTCCGCCGGTAACATTAACAGGCGAGCGCCAAATCGATGTGCCTGCCTCCATATTCCAGGCATATTCGGGCTGCAACGTAGGGGAGCCTTGTGCACCGCCCAAAGTATAGTACAAATCTGTGAAGGTGGGCAATCGGAAACTTCGATTAACGCTGGCGAAGAAGCGATCCGACTTCAAAGAAGATTCAGATGGTAGGGTGTAATTCGCTTCAATATTTGGCAAATAGTCCAAACCATAACGATCATTGTAATTCAATCGAAGGTCCGCTTTCAGAGTGAAGGGCTTGGAAGGTTCGGTAAGCCGCGTACTTGCAAATATTCCGGCATTGTTTCGGGCATCGCCACGGGTGTAAAAAGAACGGTTGTCGGGAGCAGGGATGGGACTCAACAAAGCAGTGCCAAGCACCGAACTGACAATGCCGTCATGACGAATATCCGCACCAACAATCGTTCGCTTGTATTGGTTGATAGTGTAGGTAGCTTCTCCGCCAAAGGTTTGCGTTCGGTGGTTGTTGTGCTCTGTATACCAAGAGGGCGCCAAGCTCGAGTCTGTCGTGCGCATAAATTGGCCATTTTCGAAGCGCTGATAATAGCCTTGGTCTTCTCGGAAAAGCTCAAAGTGATCGCTGTGCTGACGTGCATAGATCTTAGCGGCCCATGGGAAGGCATTTAAATCCAACGCTGCACTAAACCCTGCAACGGCTTCGTATTGCTCTGGGAAGTTAAAAGAATAGAAATTCTGTGCACCAAAGCCCTTTGTCACCATGCCTAGATGGCCTTGAAGGATACGGCCACCTGCCAGAATGGTTTGACTGCGCACATAGGCTTGGAGCTGACTGAAGTCGGTATTATTGATGGCCCCATCCGCTGCTTTATAGTCCATGTCCATGCGTACATGCGTGCCGGCAATTTGACCTAAGTACAAACCCGCTGCGCCACGTTGGTAGCCGAACTGACCGATACCGGCGTGCGCATAGCCGCCCTTATATTCTGGAGACCAGGTTTGAATGTCCACCACTCCCGCAAAGGCAAAAGGCCCAAAGCGATAAGAACCCCCACTTGGGAGAACTGAAATAGCTTGAATGGCCTCCATTGGAACCGGCAAATTCATGCTGTGATGACCCGTTTGGGGATCGGAATAAGGAATACCATTAACTAGGATCAGCACTTGGTCAAACGTCGATCCCCGAACAGAAATATCCGATTGAACATCATTCAGGCTCCGGCTCCGGATATCTACAGAGCTAAAGCGTTGCTCAAGCACTTCGCTTGTGCTTTGGCTGGGTAGGCGTAAATCCTTGTTACTGTGTTCCACTTTGTGCCCCAATTCACCCCCCAAAACCCCAATTATAATTACGGGGTCCATCATGATGGTTTGGCCTGCCTGCCTAACTAAGACATCCGGCATGCGAAGTCCCTTGAATGCAAGAGAATCTGTGCGGTTAGTATCCTGCGCCCAACTAGAAAGACTAAGAACACTGCACGCAAGGAGAGATATGAATTTTCGCATAATTAGTAAGCAATAAAAAACCCGGCCCATTGGTGGGGCCGGGCGCAAGATAAAAATTTTGAGAGGCCTATCTAGCCAGCACAGAAACGATATTGTTTGATACTTCTACCACGCCGCCTTGTATATCTACTTCGCTACGGCCATTGGTGCCATCGATGATGATTTGACCCCGAGATAGTGAGGCCATGATGGGAGCGTGGTCCGTCAAAACTTGGAATAGTCCTTCCGTTCCAGGAAACTGGATTGCGGTCGCTTCCCCTTTAAAAAGGGACTTTTCCGGCGTAAGGATGTCAACGTGTAATGCCATATTATGCTTCTTCCAACATCTTCTCACCAGCGGCGATAGCCTCCTCGATGCTACCCTTCAAGTTGAAGGCTGCTTCGGGATACTTATCCAATTCACCGTCCATAATCATGTTAAAACCTTTGATCGTTTCAGCAATGTCTACGAATACCCCAGGGATACCTGTAAACTGCTCAGCGACATGGAAGGGTTGAGAAAGGAAACGTTGAACGCGGCGTGCGCGGTGAACGACCAACTTGTCTTCTTCGGATAATTCTTCCATACCCAAGATGGCGATGATGTCCTGAAGCTCTTTGTAGCGCTGAAGGATCATCTTTACGTTTTGAGCACAGTCGTAATGTTCTTTGCCTACGACTTCGGGCGTCAAAATACGCGACGTAGAATCCAACGGATCTACCGCAGGATAAATGCCTAATTCGGCAATCTTACGAGACAACACGGTCGTCGCATCTAAGTGGGCAAACGTGGTTGCAGGAGCTGGATCCGTCAAGTCATCCGCAGGAACGTAAACGGCCTGAACGGAGGTAATCGAACCATTCTTGGTCGAGGTGATACGCTCTTGCATCAATCCCATTTCAGTGGCTAGGGTAGGCTGGTAGCCTACGGCTGAAGGCATACGACCCAAGAGGGCAGATACCTCAGAACCCGCCTGAGTGAAACGGAAAATGTTATCTACGAAGAACAGGATGTCTTTACCCTGGCCAGTGCCTTCACCGTCACGGTAATACTCAGCCATAGTCAAGCCGGAAAGAGCTACACGGGCACGGGCACCGGGAGGCTCATTCATCTGACCAAAAACAAACGTAGCTTTTGAACCTTTTAACTCTTCTTTATCTACTTTGCTCAGGTCCCATCCGCCTTCTTCCATCGAGTGCTTGAAAGCCTCGCCATATTTGATAATGCCTGCCTCGATCATTTCGCGCAACAGGTCATTTCCTTCACGGGTGCGCTCACCCACTCCGGCAAATACAGATAGACCACCGTGGCCTTTCGCAATATTGTTGATTAATTCCTGAATCAAAACGGTTTTACCGACACCGGCACCACCGAACAATCCAATTTTACCCCCCTTAGCGTAAGGTTCGATCAAGTCAATGACCTTGATGCCAGTAAGAAGAACTTCGGTAGCGGTGGATAGGTCCTCAAAGCGAGGGGCCTCGCGGTGGATAGGTAGACCATTTCCTTCTTGGATTCCGCCGATTCCGTCGATATCTTCTCCTACCACGTTAAACACGCGACCTCGGATTTGCTCACCCGAAGGCATAGCAATCGGTTGGCCTGTGGCAATGACTTCTTGGCCGCGAGTGAAGCCGTCCGTGGAGTCCATAGAAATGGCACGAACCGTATCTTCCCCAACATGCTGTTGAGTCTCCATGATTACTTTTTGGCCGTTGGGGCGAGTCACCACTAGGGCATCGTAAATCTTGGGAAGCACAGCGCCTTCAAAGTACACGTCAACAACGGGACCGATGACCTGGGCAATTTTTCCTTTCAGAGTGGACATAATGAGGGTATAAAAATCTTTCTGAATTCGGCTGCAAAGGTACAAATCAGATGCTTAGGAACGCATCTTTTTGTACAAGAAATAATGCGTCAAGGCAAGAAGTGGAAAGGTGAACATGCGCAAAACCCCATTGATCAGGCCATCTAGGGCCAAAACGAGCAAAAGCACGAGGGAAAAAAGCACACAGGCCCCAAAATTTGCTCGACCGCGAGCGATGCTTTGACGGATGGAGCCAAAGAAACTTTGGTGTTCAAAAACTCGGATAAACCAGGCCTGGATACTCAATGCCACCATAGCCAGGCCGAGCAAAAGCAACGCAAGCCCGAGAAAACGTGAACGCGTCCAATCAATGTCATTTTGGAGCATATCCAAAAGCAGTTCGGGATCATTGCTAGCTTCGCGTTGAATAGACTCTAAGGCTGTTGCTGTGCTTGGATCCAAAAAGAGCGCCATGACAAATCCTAGAATCAAAGCGCTTGCAAAGAATAGGAAAAGGAGCATTAGGCCAAGCGTACCAGCATGCAAAAAGCCCTTACTTGCGGCCATGAGTTGTGGCTTTTCGCTCCAAGTACGGTATTCTCCAGCGTCAGCCGCAATGGCAACACTCATATACAATGCGGGCAAAACAAAGTAGGATAAAAAGAAGGGGAGTACTGGAATGTACTGTCCGAGGATGCTTGCCGCATAGGCCATCAATCCAAAAAGGAGGAAGTGACGCGGGGCTTGAATAAACGTTGCCCAGGCATTTTTGAGTGCATGTACCATGAGAGCAAAGATGGCTATGATATCTTTGCCAAATATCTCTGGCTTCGTGCAAACCTTCCCATCCATCTCTCAATTTCCTACTTTGAGCCACGCCGTGGCGACTACGGGCACATTTGATGGAGTTCATGCAGGCCACCAAGCCATATTGAAGCGTCTGATTTCCGCCGCAAAGGAACAGGGGGGGCAGAGTGTGCTGATCACCTTTGATCCTCACCCACGTAGATTAATTCATCCGGAATATCCCTTGGAGCTCCTTACCACTGTGCAAGAGCGCGCCGAGTTATTAGCGGAATTTGGGCTGGACTATTTGATTGTTCAGCCATTTACTGATGCATTTTCCAAAACAGAGTCTATTGACTTTGTGCGCCAGCTTCTGGTCGAGAAAATTGGTGTTAAACGCCTCGTCATTGGACATGATCATCGCTTTGGACGGAACCGAGAAGGAGGCTTTGAGCATCTTAAAGAGTTTGCCCCAGTGTATGGTTTTAACGTGGAAGAAATTCCCGCGCTAGACATTGAGGCCATGCATGTCTCTTCCACCCAAATTCGTCAAGCCCTCCAAGCGGGCGAAATGGATAAAGCACGTTTGGCCTTGACCCGCCCCTATTTTGTTACGGGCGAAGTTGTAGAGGGCCGAAAAATTGGGCGGACCATTGGATTCCCAACGGCTAACATAGGAGGCCTCCATCCCGATAAGTTACTTCCTGCTCAAGGGGTCTATGCCGTTCGAGTGGACTTGCTCGACCAATCGGCATCTCCCACTACTCGCGGTTTGCCAGCTGTCGCAAATTACGGCCAGCGCCCGAGCATTGAGGCTGGTTTGGCCGTGTTAGAAGCCCATTTATTGGAAGGAGGACAAGATCTCTACGGCCAGCGGATTCGGGTGCATTTCATTGAACGCCTCCGGGGAGAGTACAGCTTTCCAAATCGCGAAGCCCTTGTCGCACAAATCGCTCAAGATGCCAGCGCCGCACGAGAGATTCTCAGTTAGGGAAATAGTAGGTTAAAGAGTCAAAGGGTGTAGGAGATGAAATGCCCCCTTCAACCCTTCAACCCTTCAACCCTTTCACTCTTGAACTTCGCTTAACCCTCCAAACCCAAGGTATAGGTCAGCATGATCATTCGACCGGCCATGGGGTAATAGAAATTTTCATCGGTGCGTTGACCGCCATAGAGGTAGCCCCAGGTGTATCCATTCGGGGCGAACTGCGCATTTAAAACGTTCAGCAGATCCACTTTTACCGTTCCCCAAGTCGCGGGACAGCTAAACTGGAGGTCAAATGTTTGGTAGGGATCTAGGCTACGAGAATTCTGTCCGGTATTGTCCAAGAACTGACGTCCGACCGCTTTGGCGCGAAGAGAAACATAGGCCTGAGACTCCAGGGGATTCATGGCGTCTATCGTCCAGACGTACTTAAGGATAGCATTACCTATGAAGCTCGGAGAAAAGGCAATGGGGGTATTGGAATACAACGTTTTAACCTCGGAATAATCCTGGTAGTCAAAGAGGACTTCTTCAAAGGCCGCAATGCGGTTACTGCTCAAGGTGCTGTTCGCGTACAAGCTCCAATGCTTGCCAAGCGTAGCTTCTGCATCCAGCTCAAAACCTCGGCGGAAGCTGCGGTCCACGTTGGTACGCAATAGGGCACCGACATCGTTCAAAGCACCGGTAGCAATCAGCTGGTCTTTGTATTCCATAGCATATGCTGTCGCCTGCATGCGATAGCCAGGGCCACTAAGTATGTAGCCTGTTTCGAGGTCCAATAGGCGTTCGGATTTTGGGGCCTCTAATCCGCGGCGGTCAACAAAGTCGTTTCGGTTGGGCTCGCGATTGGCCATGGCGCCAGAGATGTAGAGGCGGTGGATGAGATTTTTATCTGAGGCCTTCATCCAGTCGATGCCGCCTTTTGGGTTGAAAAAGAGCTGGTTGTAGCCCAAATCCAAACGCGCCTGATCGTCCCCGAGGCCGTAGATGTAGTAGGACACGTTGCGAACCTGCACATCTCCATAGGCCACAAAGGGGCCAAAGGGAATTTCCGCCTTGGCGTAGCCCGTCACGTCCATTTTATCGCCTATCGCTTCATAGTAGCGGTATTCATTGGCTCCTTGGTAATCCTCGCGGTCCAGCCAAGAATTATAGCTTGTCCCAATGCTGGGCAGCGGGTTGACGCGCATCCAGGGCAGGGTGCCAAAGTGATCCCCTAGGTATCCATTCCAGAACGTGCCAAGGACGTACTTGCGATCCCCCACTTGTTTCACGAGCGCGGCATTCGTCCCCACCATCAAATTGTCCAACCATCGTTGGCGAACTAGATCTGTGGTGAAAACGGTGTCTCCATTTAAAATGGGATTTTCCAAACCATAATCTGCAAAAGCATCGCCGGCGCGGTACTGCTCAAAGTAGCCCTTGCCGGTCACAAAGTAGGTGTTGGCATTGAATTCCCAGCCCCATGGTAAATGGGCTTTTGTGATGAATTGTGTGTGTGATTGGCGGTACTGGTCGATCTCATTTGGATAGCGATAATAGTTGTAGGTACGCCAGCCCGAACGTCGCAAATTATCTGCATCTGCCGAATCCAAATAATTGCGCGCGATGTAATCTTCCACCCCCTGTTTGTCTCCTCGGTACTGGGACTCGGGAATACCCCACCACGCTTGCTGAGTGCGCTCTTCGCCACTGAAATGAACCAAGCGGAGGTAGCCGCCACTAAGACGAACTTCTCCCGAAATCAAGTACGACGTCAAATCGACCGAGGAACGGTCAACAAAGCCATTGCTTTTCATGCTGGAATAGCGACCCATGAAGGAAAAGGGTTTTTCGTCTTGGCCTTTAAAACCCACGCTGCCAGAATGCATGACGACCGATGCGCGGCTGCTCCCATACGAGCCACCGCCTAGGGTAAGCTGGGTAGATGCCGTCTTATTGGGTACGCCTACCTCCATGGAGATGGACCCACCGAACGCGCCCGCACCGACCGTAGAGGTACCGACGCCGCGCTGAATTTGAATACTCGATAAGGAAGATGTCAAATCCGGGGTGTTTACCCAGAAAACACCATGTGATTCTGGATCATTTACCGGCGCCCCATTGATCGTAACGTTGATCCGCGTTTGGTCCATGCCACGCATGCGTAAGTACGTATAGCCCATGCCCGTTCCCGCATCAGAGGATTGGGTCATCGAAGGCGTAAACTGCAGCACGTAGGGAATGTCCTGTCCCGTATTCATGTTGGACAGCATGCTTTGAGAAACGGAGCGCTCGTCCAATCTGTTCATGACCATCGTCTTGGCCGTGATAGGCGTTCGCTCCGAGGCGCGAACCTCCAAAAGTTCAACGCTGGGCAGGGAAATTTTGGGCAGTAAAGCCGTGTCAAGGAGTTGTGCATTCAGCGTTATAGCGCTGATCGTCAATAGGGCAAAAGCGGATGCTTTCATACTCGCTGGATTTAGTGGTTACACAGCGAGGTGCCTGATTCAGGCGGCCCGAGAGGGCTTTTCCACTTCCTTGGCAGCATAACCTGCCCAGGTTCGTAGGGTATCATCTCAGCCGTTTCCGGCACCCCTGTGTAGGGTCAAAGATAGAGGATTATTCAAATCTTTGGCTACGAAGAAAATCCAACGCTTGGGTTTCGCGCTCTTCCAAGGACCCGCGTAACAGAATGTAGGGCCGTTTGAGTGATTCGATTTTTTTCTGAATGATCGCCATGAGCCGTGTCCGATCCTTGGGGTTTTCCCGAAGAGGATCCGCTTCCCAGGCGATCTCATCCCCGCATAATAAATAGGCATGGGCACTAGGCGTGGTCTGCATTTTACTGGGCAATGCTCCAAATTTTTCCTCCGCCCAGAGGTGGGTAGTCATATCATCTGTATCGCACAGCAGAAGGGGCACAAGCCTAGAAGAAATTGATTGCAGGCGCTCTTGCGCCTCATGAATTCGTTGGCGCTGGCCAAGGTGAATGGCCTGTACATCGTTAAGATTATAGTTTTTATCGCCGCGGTCGCCACCGCGGTCGCCAAAATATTCCCGCGCGAATTCGGGGACAAAAGCCCAGCCTTGAGATGCATGTATCCGCTCGCCGAGACTCGTTTTCCCTGAGGATTCAGCCCCTGTGAGTACAATTTCAAAACTCCGTGGGATTTCTATTGCCCAAACGAGGCAATCCGTTAAGCCATTGGCTGCCGCCAAAACCTCCGCGCCTAGTCGAAAGCGCCGACCACTTCGGATTTGAGCTTCAAAAACTCCCAATGATCCTGCGAAATCCCCCGCGGGATGTAGGTTTTTAGGCCAAGAAAGCAATCGAATTCCTTCCGAAAAATCGAGTCCCGGTTGCTGGGCAGCTTTAAAAATGGCTTCTTTGGCCCCCCAAGCTACCCGCAAGGCCCAAGGGCCACTTTGTTGACGTATAAAATCCTGCTCTTCGGGATGTAAGAACTTTTTGGCGATGCGAACGAGCTGGTCTCGCGGTCCTTCCACATCAATTCCTACCGCCAGACTTGGGTGAAATGCGGCAACGGCATGAGAGCCGCCATGGCTTAAGCTCACGAATCCACCTGGGAGCTCTGGTCGGCGATCCCTATAGCGGAGCTGAGCCACAAGGACGGGGTCAATGGCCTGTAATGCTCTTCGTGCCGAGAGAAAATGCTGCAATTTAATCGGACTTTGAATTTCCGAAAGCCTTCTTTGATCGGCGGCCGAAAGCCCAAGCTCGTCTCCAAGGGGATCCAGTGCTGAGCCGTCGGAAAGAGGGATTCGGCCTATTTCCAAGCCGAAAAGACCGTGAAAAGTCGTTTCGGCCCGAACCTTCTTTGTAATTTTGCCGTTCCCTTTCATAAACCATTACGAAATTCAAGGAAAATATGTCAGCCACCAACTATATCCCCAATAAAGTCAAGGACATGTCCCTCGCTGAGTGGGGGCGTAAAGAAATTACCCTCGCCGAAGCAGAGATGCCCGGCTTGATGGCTCTGCGTGCGGAGTACGGCGCGACCAAGCCGCTCGCTGGGGCGCGCGTGGCCGGTTGTTTGCACATGACTATCCAAACGGCCGTCTTGATCGAAACATTAGTCGAATTAGGAGCAGATGTAACCTGGTCTTCCTGCAATATTTTCTCTACCCAAGACCACGCTGCGGCTGCGATTGCTGCTGCGGGTATTCCAGTGTATGCATGGAAGGGCATGAATGAAGAAGAATTTGACTGGTGCATTGAGCAAACCCTATTCTTTGGGGAAGATCGCCAGCCCTTAAATATGATTTTGGACGATGGAGGTGATTTGACCAATATGGTTTTAGATCGCTATCCTGAATTAGCTGCTGGAATTGGCGGTTTGTCGGAAGAAACTACTACGGGAGTGCACCGCCTCTACGAACGTATGATCAATGGCACATTGCCCATGCCTGCAATCAACGTGAATGATTCCGTCACCAAGAGCAAATTTGATAATAAGTATGGTTGCCGCGAATCAGCGGTGGACGCCATCCGTCGTGCCACGGATTTAATGATTGCCGGAAAGGTGGTTGTTTGTGCTGGCTACGGAGACGTAGGTAAAGGAACTGCGGCCTCATTCAAAGCCTGCGGTGCTCGCGTCATTGTGACAGAAATTGATCCGATCTGTGCGCTTCAGGCCGTCATGGATGGATTTGAGGTTCGCCGGATGGATGACGTCATTGGAATGGCTGGGATCGTTATCACTTCAACAGGGAATAAAAACATCATCGTCGACCGCCACTTTAAGGCCATGAAGGACAAGATCGTTGTGTGTAACATTGGCCACTTTGACAATGAAATTGATATGTCATGGTTGAATAAAAATTATGGCCATACCAAGTCGACCATCAAAGCGCAAGTAGATTTATATTCTATCGAAGGCAATGACATCATTGTTTTGGCCGAAGGTCGTTTGGTGAACCTCGGTTGTGCTACAGGCCACCCGAGCTTCGTAATGTCCAATAGCTTTACGAATCAGGTTTTGGCGCAAATAGAATTATATACGAACCCAGGAAAGTATCCAAACGAAGTGTTCACTCTTCCTAAGCATTTGGATGAGAAGGTGGCTTTCTTGCACCTGGCTGCCGTCGGTGCAGAATTAGATACGCTTTCTAAAGACCAGGCGGATTATATCGGCGTGACGGTAGAAGGCCCATTTAAGCCTGAAACTTACCGTTATTAAACGCGGTAGATACCTACAAAAAAGGGCGCCCAATCGGGCGCCCTTTTTATTTTGAGAGGTGCTAGTTTAAATGGCAAAAGCCTTTTGGATGACATCAACAGAATCCAATTTCTCCCACGTAAAGAGTTCTACTGTGATGGTTTTGATTTCCATACCGGCACTCGACGGGCGCTTAAATTGCTTTACAACAATTTCGGGGTTGCGCCCCATGTGCCCATAGGCAGCGGTCTCCGCATAGATAGGCTGGCGCAAACCAAATTTGCTTTCTATGCCATAGGGGCGAAGGTCAAATAAGGACTGTACCGTCTGAGCAATCGCGCCATCGGTCAATTTCTTGCCGTCCGCACCACGAACTTTGGCCGTGTTATAGGTATTGATGTAGAACCCAACAGGCTCGGCAACTCCAATGGCGTAGGCCAACTGGACAAGTACTTGTTTTGCTACACCGGCCGCGACCAGATTCTTGGCCACATAGCGCGCGGCATAAGCGGCAGAGCGGTCTACTTTCGAGGGATCCTTGCCGGAAAAGGCACCACCACCGTGCGCTCCCTTTCCTCCATACGTATCCACGATAATTTTACGGCCTGTTAAACCCGTATCACCGTGCGGCCCCCCAATGACAAACTTGCCCGTAGGGTTGATGAGATAGCGAACATTGGCGTTGAATAAACGCTGGATGCGTCGGGGCAAATGCTTCTTGATGCGAGGAATGAGGTAGCGCTGAATATCTGCGGCAATTTTTTCCTGCATCGCCTTTTCTTCAGCGAAGTCATCATGCTGCGTGGAGATGACGACCGTATCAATAGCTTCTGGGACATCGCGGTCGCTGTAGCGGATGGTCACCTGGCTTTTGGAGTCAGGGCGGAGGTACTTCATGAACTTCCCTTCCTTGCGGATTGCAGCGAGTTCGCGCAGAAGCAAGTGGCTCAACTCCAAGGCCAAGGGCATGTAGTTGTCGGTTTCATCCGTAGCATAGCCAAACATGATCCCCTGGTCGCCAGCGCCTTGCTCTTCTTTCGAAGCGCGGTCGACGCCTTGGTTTATGTCGGCGGACTGCTCGTGAATGGCGCTTAATACCCCACAAGAATTTGCTTCAAACATATATTCCGACTTGGTATACCCAATTTGGCGTATCACCTCACGGGCAATTTCTTGCGCGTCGATGTAGGTCTTGGATTTGACTTCGCCAGCCAATACCACTTGGCCTGTAGTCACTAAAGTCTCACAAGCCACTTTTGATTCGGGATCAAAGGCGATAAAATGGTCGACTAAAGCATCGGAGATTTGGTCGGCAACTTTGTCCGGGTGCCCTTCGGACACGGATTCAGAGGTAAATAAATAGCTCATAACATCAATTTTTTGATGCGTGAAAGGAATCAAAAATGCTAAGAGGAATCACCGTCTTTAGCATTTTTTACCGTGGTTGCAATCGGACAAATCCTTCCACACAGGTCAAATGTACTATAGAGTGGCCAAAGCTTGACGCAAATCTTCGATTAAATCATCTGGGTCTTCAATCCCAACACTCAATCGAATCATTGAAGCGCTTAGCTGAAGCGATTCCTTTTCTTCATCGGGCATATCCGCATGGGTCATGTGAAAAGGATGCTGCGCTAGACTTTCATTACTACCCAGGCTAACGGCTAATTTGATTAGATGAAAATTATTTAATACTTGAAATGCAGCTAACTCGCCCCCCTTTACGTCAAAAGAGATCATGGCTCCAGCAGAAGGACTTTGACGTTGCTGGATGCTCTGTTGTTTTGCTCCTTGGCTCGAGTGGCCAGGAAAATAGACGCGTTCTACGGATGAATTGGATTCTAGAAAAGCCAAGACTTGAAGCGCATTGCTTGCCTGACGTTCCATACGTATCGAAAGTGTTTCTAGACTCCTAGTGAGCAACCAGCAGGTGTTCGGCGAAGCCATATTGCCCAAAAAGGTTCGTAGAGTTTTTATTGCCAATAAACAATCTGCTGTCCCTGTTACAGCCCCAGCAATTAGATCCGAGTGCCCCGACAGAAATTTTGTTGCAGAATAGCAGGACATATCCGCACCCCACTCCATTGGCTTTTGCCAAATTGGGCCCAAATATGTATTATCCACGGCAAGCTTAACTTCCGTACCGTAGGTTTTAATCAATGCATGTTTCAATTCACCCAAAGCCTTGAGGTCCACAACGGCGTTGGTTGGGTTGGCCGGCGTCTCGGCATACACTAGCTTGATTTGCCCTCCTCTTGAATCAGAACATAATTCGTTACGCAGAGATTCCAAATCGGTTTCCGCATCGAAATGCTCTACATGGACCCCTATGCTAGGCAAATAGTGGTGAACAAAATGGTGAGTGCCTCCGTAGACAGGATTTGAGATTAAGAGGCGATCACCGGGCTTTAAAAATGTTAAAAAAACCGTTGAAATTGCGGACATCCCGCTTTCAAAAACGGCAGCGTCAGCGGCATTTTCCCAAAGAGCTAAACGTTCTTCTAATATCTGAAGGTTTGGATTGTTCAGACGGCTGTAGATCAGTCCTGGCTTCTCTCCCGCCTTGGGATCAATCTTGCCATAGGCTAGCGCAAAAAAGCGCTTTCCCGTTTCTGCATTGGGAAATACGAATGTGGAAGTTTGATAAATTGGGCACTTAACTGCATTTTCGCTCCACTCTGGTACATAGCCATGGGTCATCATGAGCGATTCTGGCTTCATCTTATTCACGGAGAAAATTTTCAAAGGTTGTGTTCGTGAAAGCTACATCTAAATTCACAAAATGACCAAACTCCCTCTTTGAAAGCAAGCAATTTATTTTACTTTCGTCCTGCTTATCCAGAAAGACCGAGGGAAGGGCCCTATGACGTCTTGGCAACCCGCACAACGGGTGCTAACTCCCCCTGAGTCCATGGACTCGGATAGATGAGCACTAGGCTATTCGCGCCTCGTGTCTTTCTGAATCAGCCACATATTCAAAGACATGACATCCATTCAAGAAGCCGCTTCTAAACGCATCCTCATCCTCGATGGGGCCATGGGTTCGTTGATTCAAAATTACCGCTTGGATGAAGCGGGGTATCGCGCCGCGCGCTTCAAAGATTGGGACCATCCCGTTAAGGGCAACAACGACTTGCTTAACTTGACTCGTCCAGATATTATCGAAGATATCCATCGACAGTACTTGCAGGCGGGGGCTGATTTGATCGAAACCAACACCTTCAATGCCCAAGTGGTCTCCATGGCGGACTATGGGATGGAATCCTTGGTTCACGAAATCAATGTCGAAGGAGCCCGGCTTGCCAAAAAAGCGGCGAATGCCTTTTCTACTCCCGAGAAGCCTCGCTTTGTCGCAGGAGCTATTGGGCCCACCAACCGCACGCTGTCTCTCAGCCCCGACGTTAATCGTCCGGCCTTTCGCAACATCACTTTTGACGAGCTGGCGCTTGCCTACCAAAGCCAGGCCGAAGCCCTTATGGAAGGAGGGGTGGATGTGCTTTTGATTGAAACGGTCTTCGACACCTTGAATGCCAAGGCTGCCCTCTTCGCGGTCCAAGAGGCCTTCATTCAGCAGGGCCGGGAAATCCCAGTGATGGTGAGTGGAACCATCACGGATGCGAGCGGTCGTACCCTAAGCGGTCAGACAACCGAAGCCTTTCTCATCTCACTCAGTCACATGCCATTGCTCAGTATTGGTCTCAACTGTGCCTTAGGGGCGAAAGATTTGCGTCCCTACCTACAGACCCTATCAGCCGAAGCACCCTTTCTTATTTCGGCCTATCCCAATGCAGGATTACCCAATGCCTTTGGTGGCTACGACGAAAGCCCAGAAGACATGGCGGCGGCCGTACAAGAATACCTAGACCTCAGCATAGTCAACATTCTCGGAGGATGCTGTGGCACCACCCCAGCGCACATTGCCGCCTTTGTAAAAGCCGCGGAAGGCATCGTTCCACGTCAAATTTCTCGCGCATGAAATTGAGTGGACTTGAAGCCCTAAAAATCACCCCGCAAAGCAATTTTGTCAATGTGGGGGAACGGACCAACGTGACAGGTTCACGCAAGTTCCTGCGGCTCATCAAAGAGGAGCGCTACGAAGAGGCCTTGGACATTGCGCGCGATCAAGTAGAAGGCGGTGCACAGATTTTGGACGTCAATATGGATGAGGGCATGCTAGATGGCGTGTATGCCATGACCACCTTCCTCAATCTTATCGCCTCGGAGCCGGATATTTCGCGCATTCCAATCATGATTGATTCGTCCAAATGGGAGATCATAGTAGCCGGCCTGAAATGTGTTCAGGGAAAAGCAGTGGTGAATTCCATCTCGATGAAGGAGGGCGAGTCGGAATTCATTGCCCACGCCAAAATGATTCGCCGCTTTGGCGCTGCGGTTATCGTCATGGCGTTTGATGAAGAAGGTCAAGCAGATTCCTATGCCCGCCGAATTGAAATCTGCGGCCGCGCGTACAAAATCCTCACTGAGGTGGTGGGGTTTCCTCCCGAAGACATCATTTTTGACCCGAATGTTTTCCCCGTCGCCACAGGAATGGAGGAGCATCGCCGAAATGCAATGGACTTTTTTCAGGCGACCGCATGGATCAAGGCCAACCTTCCTGGAGCCAAAGTCAGCGGTGGGGTATCTAATGTGAGCTTTTCCTTTCGTGGCAACGATGTGCTCCGAGAAGCCATGCATGCCTGTTTCCTGTACCATGGGATTGCCCACGGGATGGACATGGGCATCGTCAATCCAGGACAGCTAATTGTTTATGATAAAATTGACCCCATCCTTCGGGAGCATGTCGAGGATGTCCTTTTGGATCGTCGGAATGATTCTACCGAGCGCTTATTGACTTTGGCAGAAACGGTTCGCGGAGCAGCCTCCGTCCGAGAAAAAGACGAATCATGGCGAGAACTCCCCATTTCGGACCGGATTGAATACAGCCTTGTCAATGGTCTAGATGCGCACATCGAAGCGGATGCCGAAGAGGCACGCGTAGCGCTCGGGGCTCCGCTAAACGTGATTGAGGGCCCGCTAATGGCTGGAATGAATGTCGTCGGGGATCTTTTTGGCGCAGGCAAGATGTTTTTGCCTCAAGTGGTTAAGTCCGCCAGAGTCATGAAGAAGGCGGTCGCCTACTTGGAGCCGTACTTCGAATCCAGCGATGCAGCTCCTCGAAAAAAGGGCAAAATCTTGATGGCCACCGTCAAAGGAGACGTGCATGACATTGGAAAGAACATCGTGAGTGTTGTCTTGCAGTGCAACAACTATGAAGTCATTGACCTCGGAGTGATGGTCCCGCCCCAAAAAATTCTTGACGCAGCCGTCGAGCATGATGTCGACGCGATTGGACTCAGCGGATTAATCACCCCTTCGCTTGATGAGATGGTCTTTTTGGCTTCGGAAATGAAGAGGCAGGGCATCCAAAAGCCTTTACTTATTGGCGGGGCGACGACCTCGCGCGCTCATACCGCGGTGAAAATCCAGCCATCGTTGGACAGTCCGGTGGTGCATGTGAATGACGCATCGCGTTCGGTGCCAGTCGTTCAGCGACTCCTTGGTGCCCAAGGGTCCAGTTTTGCTGAAGAGATTCGGGCAGACTACGCCCGCCTCGCAGAGCAATATGCCAGCCGAAGTAGCCAACGCAATTTCATGCCCTTGGATGCGGCCCGCGCGAATCGCTACCGCCCAGACTTTAGTCAAAAAGCAGCGATGCCACCGAAAATGGGGGTCTTCAGCCTCCCGGACTACCCCTTGGCCGACCTGGTGGACTACATCGACTGGACTCCATTTTTCATGGCGTGGGACTTGCACGGCAAATACCCTCGAATCTTGGAGGATGAGGTGGTAGGAGCCCAAGCCAAAATTCTCTTTGAAGAGGCTCAAAGCATGCTCCAAGTGGTCGTCAGGGAAGAATGGCTTCAAGCAAAAGGTGTTTACGGATTTTTCCCTGCACGCCAAAAAGGGGATGATATCGAAGTAGAGGATCTTCAAGGGGCAAGTCACCGATTCCTCACCTTGCGTCAGCAGGGCCAAAAAAAGGAAGGCCAACCGTACTTGGCACTGGCAGATTTCATCGACCCTGCTGGAGAAGACTGTTTAGGTCTTTTTGCTGTCACGACCGGCCACGGCTTGGAGGAGCGGGTGGCGGCCTTCGAGGCGGATCAAGATGACTACAATGCGCTCATGCTTAAGGCCCTGGCAGATCGCCTGGCAGAAGCTTTTGCAGAGCGCCTTCACGAGCGTGTTCGTACAGAGTTTTGGGGCTATGCTTCAGCAGAATCCTTGAGCAATGCGGACCTCATTCAGGAGTCCTATCAGGGTATTCGTCCCGCGCCTGGCTACCCTGCGTGCCCTGATCACTTGGAGAAGGATCTATTGTTCCAACTCCTCGATGTAGAGCAAGCTGCGGGCATTAGCCTCACCGAGCACAAAGCGATGTATCCGACGGCCGCGGTCAGCGGGTATTATTTCGCCCACCCGGAGTCCAAATATTTTGGATTGGCCAAGGTGGACCAAGATCAAATTACTCATTACGCGCAACGCCGTGGAATTTCCATCGAGGAAGCCCGCCGCTGGCTGAGCCCCTTACTCGACATGTAATCTTATGAAAGTAGTTGACCACATTGCGGCCGCCCAGGGGAAAACCCTGTTTAGTTTCGAAATTTTGCCTCCACTTAAAGGCACTCGGATTGATGAGCTTTTTGGCAGCATTGAGCGCCTCATGGCTTTTGGTCCCAAGTTCGTGGATGTGACCAGTCACCGGGAAGAATTCATCTATAAAAAGCGTGAAAACGGATTGCTGGAAAAAATTCACACCCGTAAACGTCCGGGCACCGTGGGCATTTGTGCAGCCATTCAAAATCAATTCAAAGTAGACACCGTGCCCCATGTGATATGTGGTGGCTTTACGCGGGAAGAAACCGAGTATGCCCTAATTGACTTGCACTACCTGGGCATTGACAATGTGCTGGTTTTACGCGGCGATGCGCTCCGAGCAGAAGGGGCCTTCAAAGCCGAAGCGAATGGTCACCCATTTGCCCTTGATTTACTCAAGCAGGTAGTGGATCTGAACCATGGCCACTACCTCCACGATGAGGTGGAGAATTCGAATCCGTCCAATTTCTGTATTGGCGTAGCGGGCTACCCAGAAAAGCATTTTGAAGCACCAAGTTTAAATACGGACATCAAGCACCTCAAGGCTAAAGTCGATGCTGGGGCGGAGTACATTGTAACCCAAATGTTCTTTGATAACCAATACTATTTTGACTTTGTAGAGAAGTGCCGGAAATCGGGAATTAACGTTCCCATTATTCCAGGTTTAAAGCCTATTGCTACGGCAAATCAGTTAGCGACCATCCCTCGAAATTTCCATCTTAACCTTCCTGATGATCTGGTCGATGCGGTCGAAGCCGCCAAAGTGCCTGCTGCGGTAAAGGAAGTAGGGATTGAATGGTGTATCGCCCAATCCAAAGAATTGATGAAAGAAGGTGCTCCTGTTTTGCATTACTACACGATGGGAAAATCAGATGCTACCGAGAAAATTGCCGCGGCACTTTTTTAAGGCCCAACTTGCCACAAGTTATCGACGCCGAAATGAACTTAGCTGATGTTTTCGGGTTTCAGAGTTATTATATTTGTGACTATGGCAAACAACTCGTTTCGTGCTCCGCGATTTGCTCCTAAAGCAGGTCAACCCTTTTATCAAGAGCTAACTAAGAGGGTCAACGCATACTTTTCCCATAATAAAATAAGCCCTAAGGGAGGTGTCCGTCTGTACATCAAGACGGGAATTCTCATTGGCGGCTTTTTAGCAGCATATTTAGGATTGGTTCTCGCGGCACCCGCATTTGAGACAGCTTGGATGCTTTGGTTGGCGCTCGGTCTTCTCACCGCGGCGATTGGCTTCAATATCATGCACGATGGCGCTCATGGGAGCTTCTCAAAGCACGATTGGCTCAATGAAATGGCAGGCCATAGTGTGAATTTCTTAGGCGCGAGCATCCTTTTATGGAAAACAAAGCATAACACCATTCACCATACATTCACCAACATTGCGGGAGTGGATGATGATATCGATGCGGGAAAAATGCTTCGCATGGCCCCTAGCCAAGAACGACTCGGAATTCACCGTTTTCAACACATCTATTTTTCTGCGTTATACTCCTTATTGTACATCTACTGGATTGTATTCACCGATTACAAAAAATACTTTACGGGCTTGGTGGGCAATGTTCCAATACCCAAATTCACCGTCTTTCAGCACATTAGTTTTTGGGCATGGAAAGCACTGCACTTAGGCTTATTTATTGGTATCCCCATGTGGAAACTTGGCTTTATGCCTTGGTTAGGCGGCTTTTTAATCATGGGAATGTCTGCTGGCCTCGTCCTATCTATGGTTTTTCAACTTGCCCATGTGGTGACAGAGGCGTCCTTCACTGAATATACCCATGGCGAGCAGATGGAAACGGAGGATGAATGGGCAATACACCAAATCAAGACCACCGCTAATTTTGCCACCAAGTCGGCATTTTTGACATGGTTCTTAGGGGGCTTAAACTTCCAAGTCGAGCACCATTTGTTCCCGCGGATTTCGCATATTCATTACCCAGATTTAGCCAAAATAGTCAAGGAAACCTGTGCCGAATTTGACGTGACATACACGGAGTTTAAAACCTTTGCAACCGCCGTTAAATCGCATGTTCAGCATTTGCGTCACCTGGGCCAGCTCGCCTGATTCTTGCGCGCCACGTCTGCGCGTGGGTGCTATGAGTGTTGGATTACGGAGGCCGATGGTCTATTCTCAGGCGTTTTGTTAAGCATCCTAGCTAACTCAAAATGCACATGGATCCCAGCGAGTAGGGTGGGATAAATTGCATCGAGGACCCTTCAACCCTTCGTCTTTAATTCGAAATGTAAAGGGCTACTCCGTCAAACCCAACTTGATATGGCCGCAAACCCCAGGTAGATGTGCCATCCAAGGCTTGGCCGTCAAATAGTAAAAATTGCTGCCCATCACAAGGGCATTCTGCTGTAAGGTTGTCCACCAAGAAGAGGCTGCCGCAACTGTTACTCACGTGATTAGGACAACACAAATCATAGACCCCAAAATCATTGGCATCTCCAAAATTTGTCCGTCGATAAATCACCACCCCCCGATATCCCCAATCGCTATGGGAAATGGAGCCTCCGACGAATTGAAGCGCATAGGCAGAAGGTGTATTCAGGTACACCGTTTCATTGACGGGCGCATACGGAACGGGATGCCTTTGGGAGCTCCCATTACAGCCTGTGATTAGGCCAAAAAGCACGAGGAATCGAAGAAGTCGGTACATTTAATGCAAATCTATGCAGCTTTTAACGCTCAAGGGCAGCATTTATTGGTTATTTTCGCTACTTGGATTCTTTGTGGATTCACCTAAACACCACCTAAACGCACCACTTATGCGCATTCGATTTGGAGTACTCATGCTCGCTCTGGCCTTGGCTTTCACGGCTCATGCCCAACGCCCTGGACAGCTGCGAGGAAAAGTAACGGATAAGAAATCTGGAGAAGAGCAATATCAAGCGGTTATCCACATTCTTTCCGGCGGCTACGAAATTGCCAAGGGCACAACGGACTTTGATGGTAACTACAACATCAATCCTGTCCAGCCAGGAACCTACACCCTTTCTTGTGAGGCTTTTGGCTATAATAAGTCCACCTTAACCGGTGTGACGATTGATGGTGGGCGTATCACCAACATTGATTTCAAACTCAGCTCAGCTGATGTAATTCTGGGCGAAGTGGAAGTCACGGCGTCCTATGAAGCCCCATTGATTGAGAAAGGGAAAACCTCTGTCACTTTCGGAAGTGAGCAGATTCGCAACTTGGCTTCCAGAGGTGTAGGTGGTGTCTTGGCCTTGACCTCAGGTGTAGTCCAAGATGAAGGCTCTGGTGCAAGCTACTTCCGGGGTGGCCGTTCGGATGCAAACGTCATCTTTATCGATGGCGTAAAAGTTCGTGGAGATATTAATCTTCCGCGTGAAGCCATTCAATCCACAGAAATTATCACCGGAGGTATCCCTGCCAACTATGGTGACGTAACTGGTGGAGTAATCTCTACAACCACACGTGGCCCATCTCCGCGATTCTTTGGTACGGCAGAATATGTTACCTCCGCACTGTTTGATCCATACAATTATCATTTGGGAGGTTTGACTATTGGCGGCCCACTGCTACGCAATAAACAGACTGAGGCTCCGATTGTGGGGTATCTTTTCTCAGCAGAAGTTCAGCATAATGGCGACGGCCGACCATATTCTATCCCTGTTTACAAGGTGAAGGATGACGTTTTGAACCAACTTGAATCGCGCCCCATACGACCAACTGCTGCGGGACTTGGCACGATCAGTGCGGCTGAATTGCTTCGCTTAGATGACTTAGAAATGGTAAATAGTCGCTTAAATGTTGCCACAAACGGCATCCGAGCTACAGGAAACATCAATGTCAAAACCAGCAAGAAAACCAACTTGGTTGTGGGTGCTCGTTTTAATCAAGGCTATGGCCGCAACTCCAGCTTCTCAAACTCATTGATGAACTGGAAGAACAACGGGGCCTACAATAGCCGTGATTTCTCTACCTACGTCCGCTTCACTCAGCAGTTTGGTGGGGCTGGAGAGGACGCTGAATCGCTTATCAAAAATGCCTACTACACCATCCAGGTGGATTACACCTTGAATACGGATCGCACGTGGGACCCACGCCATCGTGACAACATTTTCCGATATGGTCATGTCGGTAATTTTGAGACACAACGCGCTTCGTTTTATGGTTTTGGAACGGACGAGAAGACGGGCATTAACGCCTTCCGGAAGTTGCTTGATTTGGATACGGCAGTGGTGTTTACCCCAAGTGATTACAACCCGGTCTTGTCAAATTATACATCCACCTATTATGACTTGGTTTCTTCTGGCCAAATCAATAACCAGATCAACAATTTGACGAATATTCAACAGGGAGGTGGTTTGTTGAATGGCCAAGGACCTTCCAGTATTTATAGCTTATTTGGAAATGTTGGGGCGCTTCAAACCAACTACAGCTTCAGTCAAGCAGAGCAGTTCCGCATCACCGCATCAACGAACTTTGATATTGGTGGGCACTCGTTAATAGCAGGTCTCGAATATGAGCAGCGCTTTGACCGCTCTTTTGGAGTTGCAGGAAATGGTATCTGGTTGCTCATGCGCAACCTACAGAACGACCACATGAAGGAATTGGATACTGAAAACCCAATTCTAGTGTATCGAGATGGGGTATTCCAAGACACCATTAATTATAACCGCGCCTTGGACTTAAACAAGCCTCGTACGTTTGATCGCAACCTGCGTATTGCCCTAGGTCTCGATCCAGATGGAGCTGACCAAGTTCTGTTGGATGTGGATAATATCAATCCTGATGACTTGTCAAATTATGGGGGACTAGGCTTGTTCTCAGCCCAAGAACTGCTGAATTTTGGCGCCACCTCCTACGTGAATTACTACGGTTACGATTACACGGGGAACTTATTGAATTACAATCCTTCTTTGGCGGATTTCTTTAAAGCAAAAGATAACAATGGAAACCGGACGTATCCCATGGCCGCTTTCCAGCCTATTTATATGGCCGGATACATCCAGGACCAATTCTTATTTAATGACCTCTTCTTCAATGTGGGGGTTCGTGTAGATCGCTTTGATGCGAATCAGCCGGTATTAAAAGATCCATTCACCTTGTTCAGCAGCCGGACCGTTGGTGATGTGCGTGCTATGGGTGGACTAGAAGGGTCTCCCATTCCAGATGCCATTGGTGACGATTATGTCGTCTACGTAGATAACATCAAGAATCCCAACCGTATTGTAGGATACCGCTCAGGATTTGATTGGTTTAATGCGGATGGTTCACCCCAATCCAATCCAACCATCATCGCGAATTTGTCAGGTGGTCAGGCAAAACCGTGGATTTTTGAAGAGAACTTCACCGACCAAGGAAATCCAGATCGACCTGTGTTGAGTGAGAGGAGTTTTAAGGACTACAGCCCACAGGTGACGGTCTCTCCACGTATTTCTTTCCAGTTTCCAATTTCAGATGAAGCGGAATTCTTCGCACACTATGATTTACTCGTTCAACGTCCTAGCCCCGGGTTATCGCGCTTTAATCCAGTAAACTATGTCAATTTGGAATACGGGACGGCAACCTTGCCTAACCCCGACTTACAGCCGCAGAAATTGACGGAATATGAAATTGGTTTCCGTCAAATGCTCGGTGAACGTTCTGCCTTGAAGGTAAATGCATTCTACCGTGAATACCGTGACCTGATCCAAACGGTTTCTGTAACGGAAGCCTATCCCACAACCTACGTGATGTATGGCAACCGTGACTTCACCACGGCAAAAGGTTTCAGTTTCCAATATGATATGCGCCGTACGGGCAATGTTATGTTGAACGCCCAATATTCACTTTCTTTTGCGGATGGTACGGGTTCAGGAGCTAACTCAGGTTTGGCTCTCGCGCGTTCAGGTCAGCCAAACTTGCGTTACATCCAGCCTTTGGACTTTGACCAACGTCACACTTTCTCGGGGAACTTAGATTTTCGCTACGGTAAGGGCACGAACTACAATGGTTTAGTGATCAAGAATAAGCGCATATTTGAAAATGCCGGTGTGAATATCTTGGGTACTGCTCAATCTGGCTTCCCTTATTCGCGTCGTGTACGCGCTTATGGTTTGACCGAATCAGCGGCACCTATTGTGGGCGTCCTGAACGGTTCACGGAAACCGTGGCAGTATAAGATTGACTTGACGGCCAATAAGGTTTGGTACTACGCCAAAGGCAAGAAAAACGTTGAAATTTATATGCAGATTCTCAATGTCTTGAACACCCAAAACATCTTGAATATTTATCCCTTTACCGGGTCACCTACGGATGATGGCTACTTGTCTTCTTCCCGCGGTCAACAGGCCATCTTGTTCACCACGAATGCACAGTCCTTTGCGGATTTGTACAATGTGAGTATGGTGAGTCCTTTCAACTTCTCTATTCCCCGTCAAATTCGCCTTGGTGTCCGCCTCGGCTTATAAAAAAGATTGAATTCCGTATTCCTATGAAGAAGATTCTATTTGGTTTAGCATGGGTGGCCGCTTCGGCCTCTTTGATGGCCCGTCCTGATATAAATGTAGCTGGATCCAACGGTCTGTCTAACAAAACGGTTGAGGAGCTTTGTCAACCTTCTCGTGCTCAGTCTGACTTGAACATCAACAACGTTCGTGCTACCATACTTGGTGGTGGTGACATGTGGTGGGACTTGAATACAGCACGGTACGAGGTACCTAAGGGCGGAGGCAAGCACTCCATGTTTGCTGGTGCCCTATGGTTAGGGGGCTTGGATGAAGGAAACCAGCTGAAGTTGGCCGCCGTGACCTACCGCTCTCGTGGTGTGGACTATTGGCCTGGCCCGCTCTCCACGGATGGCTTGGCTTCTGTCAACAAGGAAATTTGCGATAAATACGATAAACACTGGATTATCAATCGAGAGCAAGTAGAAATGCACCGAGCATGGTTGCTTTGCAAGAATGATCCGGCGTGTGATGTAGCTGATAAATTCCCTGGTTACGAAGGAAACATCCCTGACATCATTTTGGAGTGGCCCGCCCACGGCGCCGAAGGCGAACTACCCTATACCTTGGCTCCCTTTATTGATTTGGACGGGGACCAGCGCTATGATCCATTGGAGGATTATCCTGCCTACGACTTGGATCGTCAATTTGATTGCCGCCGAAAAGAAACAGATGTCTTGTATGGTGACCAGACGATTTGGTGGGTTTACAATGACCGTGGCAACATTCATACAGAAACTTCGGCAGGGGCCTTAGGTTTTGAAATTAGAGCCCAAGCTTTTGCTTTTGCGACGAACGACGAGATCAATAACATGACGTTCAACAACTATCGTATTATCAATAAGTCCACTTTCCGCCTCACCAATACGTACTTCTCCACGTGGTTTGATCCGGACTTGGGTAACTACTTAGATGATATTATTGGCTGTGACATTCCACGAGGTTTAGGCTATTGCTACAACTCGGATTTGAACGATGAAGGCCCTCTTGGCTATGGACTAAACCCACCTGCCGTAGGTTTTGACTTCTTCCAGGGTCCTTTTGCTGATTATTTTGACGGCCTTGATAACGACCGTGATGGTTGTATCGATGGGGTTCGTGATGAGAATGGAGACTGCCAAGCTGAAAATCCGGTAACTGGAGTAAATGAGCGGATTATCATGTCCGGTTTCATGTATTATAACAATACTGGTTCAACTTTCTCAGGCAATCCAAATACTGCTGCGGAATACTACAACTTCATGCAGTCTCGATGGAAAAACGGTAATCCGTTGGTTGTAGAGACACCTTCTGGCCCAGGTAACCCAGCGAATGGCGATGGATTCACCGCGGACGGCTCAGGTTTGCAAACCTTGTTTGCCTATCCTGGAGATACCTACGATACTACGGGCAACAGTGCTCCCATCGCATCTCAGGATTGGTATGAGTCGCCGAATAACTCGGAGGATAAGCGTGGCTTGCACAACGCGGGTCCCTTCTCATTGGCACCAGGGGCCTTGAATTTCATCACTACAGGGGTTGTTTGGGAGCGTGACTACAACAAGGCTGACTTGTTTGCCTCTGTAGAGAAAATTTTGATTGCGGACGACAAGGCACAAAGCTTGTTTGATAATTGCTTCCAAATTTTGAATGGTCCAGATGCGCCTGACATGGACATTCAAGAGTTGGATCGCGAATTGGTGATTATGTTGAGCTACCGTGATGGTCAAAACAATCAGAACTTGGACTACCAAGAAGCTGATCCACTGATTCCTTTCACGGACAACACCTACAAGTTTGAAGGATTTCAAGTTTTCCAAATGTCTAACGCCAACGCTTCGGTAGGCGATCGCTACGATCCCAACCAAGCACGCTTGATTGCTCAATGCGATATCAAAAATGGCGTAGAGCGTCTGATCAACTGGGAATTAGATCCAGATTTGGAATTGTTGATTCCTCAGGACATGACCTTGGATTTTAATAATGCCGGAATTCAAATGAGCTTCTTGGTTAAGGAAGATGCCTTCGCCACGGGTACGGATCGCCGTCTTGTGAATCATAGTCCCTATTACTTTACGGTGGTAGCCTATGCCTACAATGAATACGAGCCATTTGACCAAGTATTGCACCCTAGTGGCCAGCGAAAGCCATTCTTGGCAGGTCGTAACAATGTGAAGAAGTATGAAGGAATTCCCCATATCGTCTCTTCTGAGGCAGGTGGAACGGTCCAAAATTCTTCCTACGGATTTACCCCGATTATCACTCGAATAGAAGGAATGGGCAATGGCGGCACTGCGTTGGAGTTGGATTCTGCTTCCCATGACGCGATCGTCAACAACTTCTACATGAGTCACCCGACATACAAATCAGGCTATGGTCCTGTCAATGTAAAAGTGGTGGACCCATTGAACGTTCCTAAGGGGAATTTTGTGCTTCGCTTTGACGGAATAGGCACTAATGCCAACTGGCAGGTGGAAGACGGCACCGGGAATATTATTGCCTCCTCGATGACAGCCATCTCATTCATCAATGAGCAAATCATCCCGGAATTGGGCTTGAGCGTAGAAATTCGCGATCAAGAGAACCCAGGAAACGACCCTGAGAACACTCGCAATGCGGGCATTATCGAGTCAGAAGTGATCTATTCCGATCCTACGCAGACTTGGTTATCAGGTGTTAAGGACGATGATAGCTACGGACCACGTAACTGGATTCTGGCAGGTCAGAATGACTTGAGCACGAAGCCAGCTTCCTATTACCGCGATTATCCGAACGATCCAAAGTCACTCTTTACGAACATTGTGAATGGAACATGGGGACCTTTCCCTTACGTGAGCTATATCGGTCGTGGATATGATGCTGGGAACAACATCTATGGTATGGGGCCTGCCGACTCATCGCAGTCCGCTTTCTCTGCCCGTATGAATCCTCGTGACCTCCATTCAGTGGATATTGTCTTTACCAGCGACCACAATAAGTGGACACGTGTGCCAGTATTGGAAATGGGAGAGGACCAAGATTTGACGGAAGGCGCTGTGCGCAAATGGCGCTTACGCGCCGGGGCAAGCTGGGATAAAAACAACAATGGTGAATTACTGCGCAGCAGCACTTCCACAGGTTGGTCATGGTTCCCAGGCTACGCCATTGACGTAGAAACAGGTACTCGTCTGAACATCGCTTTCGGAGAGAACTCTTGGATGGTGGGTGATAATGGAAAGGATATGTTGTTCAATCCAACATCACGCCTAGCGACCTTCCCAGCAGATCCTGTGACTGGCGGCTTCAAATTTGGCGGCCAACACAACATTTATGTATTTGGCCCTTATTTCCAGCAAGGTTTGTCGAAGGTTCCTTTGGATTATGCCGGAAATGATGAATTGAATAACCCATTGTACACGGAATTGAACAACATGGGCCAAATCCTGAACCGGAATAAAGTCACAAAGAGCTTGATGTGGACCAGTATCCCATTGATGGATAATCGCTTTGATGGCCGTGATTTGTACACGGACATGCCGTCGGATGCGCGTGTTCGAATTCGCATGGCTCGTCCTTACGAGAAGTATGAAACGGATGGGACGAATAGCAGCAACCCGATGTACCAGTTTAACACAAACAATGTGGCTACGGATAAAGGGATGACCGACGTGGCATCAAGCGCGCTAGACATTATCCGCGTGGTACCTAACCCATACTTCAGTTTGTCGGCATATGAGCAATCTCAGTTGGATAACCTCGTAAAGATCACCAACTTACCTGAGAATTGCACCATAAGCATCTATACGGTGGAAGGCGCATTGGTTCGCACAATGAAGAAGTCAAATACAGATACGTGGTTGTTCTGGGATTTGAAGAACAACTACAGTGTGCCGATTGCCAGTGGAGTGTACTTGATTCACATCGAAGCTCCTGGCATAGGGGAGAAGGTGATCAAGTTCTTCGCTACCCTCCGCCCATTTGACCCAACAGGTTTCTAAGAAAAGGATGATGATGAAAAAAGTAATTACAAGTATCGCTTTGATTGCCGCAGGATCGGCCCTCATTGCTGGTAACCCGGTTCGCTCGGGTTCAGCAGGCGCCTCAGAGCTTCTTATAAACCCTTGGGCTCGCACCGCGGGCTGGTCAGAAGGTAATACAGCCAATGTCATGGGCCTAGAAGCGATGTATGGGAATATTGCGGGTATGGCGTTCACGAAGGACTTGCAAGCCGGCTTTGCGAATAGCCAATGGTTGGTAGGTTCCGGAATTCAATTGAACTCGGCTTCATTTGCGACACCATCTGGAAATGACGGGGTGATAGGCATTCACGTGACCAATATGAATTACGGTCAGATTGAAGTCACCACTACGGAATTGCCTGATGGAGGCGCGGGTTACTTCAGCCCGACGGCAACCATCATTGGCATGGCCTACGCCAAGAAGTTTACCCAGAGCATCTATGGTGGAATCAACATCAAGCTCTACAACTCGAGCATTAGTAACTTGACCGCTTCAGGGGTGTGTTTTGACGCGGGCGTTCAATATGTTACAGGAGCGGAGCGGGATTTCCGTTTTGGTATCACACTCCGAAACATTGGACCTTCATTTGGTTACAATGGTGACGGTATGGCCATTGTACTTCCTGTGCCATCGGGATCACATACGACCACCTTTGACAGCCGTACGGAGCAGTTCGAATTACCCACGCAGTTGGCCATTGGTGCTTCGAAGCGTTTTGATTTGGATACAAAGAACCGTCTACACCTAGCTGGTAATTTCATTTCAAATTCATTTAAAAAGGATCAATTCACAGCGGGAATCGAGTTTGACCACAATGATATTTTCCAAGTTCGCGCGTCATATGCAGCCTTTGACAATCGCTATGATGGTCTGAATTCAGAGGCATTTGCTGGCCCAGCGATGGGATTCAGTGTGAACGCTCCTACTGGTGGAACATCTAAGTTAAATATCAGTTATGCCTACCGTTTAACTAATTCCGCGTTTGCTGGTGTTCACACCTTAGGCGTAACATTGGTACTGTAAGGCAATTTTAATTATCTTTCATGGAATGAGATCCCCAGACAGGGATCTCATTCTCGTTTAGAACTTCGTCTTTTATGTCAGTTTCCTATCTCACCCCCGAGGGTTTTAAAAAGCTCAAAGATGATCTCGAACAATTGCGTTCGGTGGAGCGCTCACGTATTTCTGCCCAAATTGCTGAGGCGCGGGACAAAGGCGATCTGAGTGAGAATGCCGAGTATGATGCGGCCAAGGAGGCTCAAGGGTTACTCGAGCTAAAGATTTCCAAAATGGAGGAGGTCATGGCGAATGCTCGTGTGGTCGACGAAAGCCAATTGGACCTGAGTAAAGTCCTCATATTGTCCAAAGTCAAGCTACGCAATCCAGTCAATAAAATGGAGTTTAACTATACGCTCGTCGCAGAACAGGAAGCAGACATAAAGGCTGGAAAAATTTCTGTCAACAGTCCAATTGGGAGAGGACTTCTCGGACGAAGTGCCGGCGAGACGGTAGATATTGAAATCCCTAACGGCAGTATGAAGCTCGAGATTTTGCAAATTTCGCGTTAAGTTCACATTCCTATGTCTAGTATTTTTTCCAAAATTATTCGTGGCGACATTCCCTGTTATAAAGTGGCGGAATGTGACCATGCTATGGCCTTTTTGGATATTCGCCCCTTGTCTAAAGGCCATACCCTAGTGGTCCCAAAAATGGAAGTGGATCGCTTATTTGATCTGCCCGAGGAGGACTTTCAAGCTTTATGGGCATTTAGTCACAAGGTCGCCAAGGCGATAGAGGCGAGCATCCCATGCAATCGCGTAGGGGTTGCCGTACTGGGATTTGAAGTTCCTCATGCGCACGTGCATTTGGTCCCAATGCGCACAGAGGGAGACCTGAACTTTGCACAGCCAAAGCTGCAACTCTCTGCCGAGGTGATGGAAGAAATAGCAGTGAGCATCGCGAATGAGGTGCCCGAATACAATCTTATTTGAGTCGATCTGGATTCTGAGTAAGAAATTGCGTCCAAGATCCTTTTCCGGCTCCTTTGGGAGCCTTTTTTATTTGGTTGGCGGAACTAGTGCTCTGTATGGGTGAGCTCAGTGTGTAGGCGTGGCAGGTAGCTACGGCGAGTCCATCGGTAGCATCAAATAGTTTGGGCATCGCCTCCAGTCCATAGATATGCTGAAGCATGCCACTTACTTGCTCTTTACTTGCGGCGCCATTGCCGGTGATGGATTGTTTTACTTTTCTGGGTGAATATTCTTTGACAGGAATTCCGGCGGCAAGACCGGCAGACATGATGACACCTTGGGCGCGCCCGAGCTTGAGCATGGATTGAATGTTTTTCCCAAAAAAGGGGGCTTCCATCGCCATTTGGTCTGGATGGTATTGTTCAAAAAGCTCGGCAATGACTGCATGGATATCGCCCAGTCGCTCAAAAGGATCTTTTTTGGCGTCTAGTTTGACAGCCTCTAAGCAAAGGCAGGTTAATTTCTTTCCTTCGACACGGATGATGCCGTAACCCAAAACGACCGTTCCAGGGTCGACGCCCAGAATGATCATAGCTTATGCTTGGCCGGCATTGGTTCCCATATACCCGCTTCGAGAGGTAGGCGCTTGGTAAAGGCGCAAGCCAAAGGCGGGCGCGGCAGCGATCAAGTGGTCAAAGATGTCTGAGACGATTCCTTCATATGGGACCCAGTTGATTTCCTTGGCGAAGCAATACACTTCGAGGGGAACGCCCGTACCCAATGGCTGCAATTGACGAACCATCAGCGAATGCTCATCAGAAATTTGAGCATGCTCCATCAAATATTGACTGGCATACATTCGGAATACGCCCAGGTTGGTCAAGTGGCGCCCATTGACTGGCTGAGACTTATCTGCCCCCACACTAAGATTGTGTTGGGAAATCTCTTCCTTTCGGCTTTGGATATAGCTGCGCACGCGCTCAATACCGCTAAGCTTTTGAAGTAAATCCTCACTACAGAATTGGACAGAGTCGATGTCAATCACCAGATTGCGCTTAATGCGGCGAACATTGGCCATTTGCATACCGCGCCAGTTGACGAAACTTTCAGTTACGAAGGCTTTGGCAGGCACGCTGGAAATGGTGTTGTCGAAGTTTTTGATTTTGACAGTGGTCAAATCCAGAGAAATCACATCCCCATCCACTCCGAAACGCTCGAAGGTGATCCAATCTCCCTTGCGTAGGAGATCGTACATCGCAATTTGAAAGTTGGCCAATAGTCCGTTAATAGCATCCTGGAAAATCAAAATGATGATGGCGGTGGCGCCGGCCATTCCCGCCATGAGGCTACCCAAGGGAGTGCCCGAAGCTTGTGAAATGACAGCCAAAATGGCGATGAACCAGGTGAGAAATTGCACCACGGACAACAGGGTGCGTATAGGCTTATCCTTGAATTGTTCTTGATCTTCCAAAACATGGCTCGTCGCGCGGGCAGCGCGGTTGATCAAGATGGCTATTTGATAGATGAGCAATAAGCTCAATAGATTTTGCAAAGGAGCAATCCAATTTTCGGCGTGCTCAAATACTAAGGGAATGAAGGCCCGGATTAAAATCGTCGGGAGTAAATGCACCAGCGCTTCAAAGACCTTTTCTTTTAGAAAGTGGTCATCCCAGGTGGCTTTTGTTCGCAAGACAAAGCGACGAATCAGGCGCATTAGAATGCTGCGTGCCACGAAATCAGCCAAAAGACTTACGATAACGAGTACGATGAGATCAACCGAAATGGTCAAAGCTGCCACGATAGAATCGGAAAGACCTTGGGCTTCCAATAATTTGCGGGTCCAGTGGCCCGGATTGATACTTGAAGGATCCATGGCCTCAAAGGTAACGGATGTGCTCGGGATGATGCCTATTCCGCGATAGTCCAGGAGATTTTTCGACGTGCCGAAGGGTAGAAATAACCCAGCGCGAAGTCTTCTTGATCACCCTCGCGGTAGATATTTCCAATAATGGGCGCGGGGGGAGGGTCAAACAATCCACCAACCTGTAATGTCTGCTCGCGAAGAAGTTGGAGGTAACTGAATAGCCCTAAAGGAATACTTCCAATTTCCAAGGTGTAGGTTACGCCAATTTCATCAGGACCTGCCACTTCAATGGCAGGCAGGTCGATATCGTTATTCGAACGTCCGTCCAAAAAACCATCATCAAAAACCTGGAGGTTGAACGGCGCATTCTCCAAGGTGTCATTTCGCCAAATTCGTGCGCGGTAATAATCCCCAAATCCCGCAGATTCGGTCCAATGAGCGTAGACATAATAGCCTTCACGGACAAAGGGTGCTCGTGGAACAAAGCGGTTATACACGGAATCAAATGGATTGCATCGGCCGAGAGCTTCGCCAGACGAACGCCACGTACCCGAAGGCAATTCCCCATTTTCTGGAACCTGCACTTGAATATAGTAGGATTGGGCTAAGGCACCGCGGTAATCACCTTCATAATGCCCCCCCGAGAGGTGACTTAGGGTATCTACCGCGAGGCCATTTTCATACAGGATGACCGTGGCGTTTTCCACGGATGGATTCTGACCTTCGCTGAGGTAGTTGACACTCCAACTCAAATCCGCATAAACGCGTGTACTATCGCCCACTGAACCATTGACAATTAGCCGGGTTTCGCCATCTGGCAACGTGAGTTCAATCGGGTCTTGGCAGGACATGAACATTCCTGATGTCGTCAAGAGGCCAAGGAGGAATTTAGGGAATTGGCGCATCAGAAATTGAAATTGTAGGTGAAGTATGGGATGATCGAACCAAAGATGGATAATCGGTAGGCTTGCACATTCGTGGGCTGGCTAAAGTCAGCTCGGAAGAAAATACTATAGGG
>JAQWXR010000053.1 GCA_029254375.1 Schleiferiaceae bacterium
GCATTTCGGTCACTATGGTCCTGGGGCGACCCAGAGTCAAATTCTGGGCAACATAAACTTTCCATCACGGCGACGTCACGCGCTCTAGGGGTACCTGAAGGCCCTCGAAATGCCCCGGATAGCCTAGAAGAGCACGAGGGACATGACCAGTCCGTGCAAGGCTTGTATGCTGCACTTGAGAGCCGCTGGAGTGGTAAGTTTGGCCAAATACGCAGCCATCAAGGGTATAATCGAATTCTGCGCATAGAAGGAGAAGGCAATGAAGTGCACTTAGGCTTTGCCCTTCAAAGCGTGAGTAGCACGACGACCTTGACGCGTTCCTCGGCCTCCGGGCGGAGCACAGAGACGTTTGGACTTCAAGTCCTAGCTCGACAATTATCCAATGTGGCTGCTGCGGAGGATCAGATCTACCCCAATGCTGATCAAGGTTTTCTTGCGGCCTTTTATCACCGAGAACTTCATTTCAATGCTTGGGAAGTGTCGGGAGGACTTCGCGGGGAGTGGTCCGCCATTCCGGTATGGAGTGGCATGGCTCGGCTGGCCTATAATCCCATAGAAAACAGCCATGGACAACTTCGACTTAGCCGCGGAAGTCGGGCCCCTCAATTGGAGGAGCGATTCGCCTACGGGGAGCATATCGGAGCGGGACGCTTTGAAATTGGCGACTCCACCCTGGGTCCAGAAAAACTCTGGAATGCAGATGCCCAATGGCATGTCGAAGGCCGATACCTAGATCTTCAGGTTGGAGGCTTTTACCAACGCTATGATGACTTTATTGCCCTCAATCCAATGCTCCAGGATGGCGCATGGGTTTTTGTGTATTCTGCGGCTCCTGCAAGACTCTATGGTGCAGAGCTATCGATTCACGCCCATCGTGGACCATGGCATGCCCAAGGAATGTATGCGCTGGTTAAAGGGCAACGGCCGGATGGGCAGGCCTTGCCAGGGGTTGCGCCAAATAGATGGAGCGCAGTGTTTCGTTACCAAAATGCGGAAGCGGCTATTCCTATTATGGCCCAGGTGGTGACAGAGTATTTCGAAGGGAAGACTTCCTTGGCGCCTAGTGAGGCTCTTTTCTGGAATACGAACCAGTTGCCTGGCTACCTCTTGGTGCATACCCAGGTAGCGGCGACCTTCTCCCCGGCGGCAAGAGTAGAGCTTGGCATAGACAATCTGCTCAATACAAGCTATGCGCATCCTCTGAGTATCGCCCAGCAAGTGGGGGTGTTGGAGCCCGGAAGACAGGTTCGTTTCACCATTATTTATCAGTGGTAAAGGGACATAACGATAGAATGCCGAAGATTTTGTACTTTTGCACCAACTTCGTGAGCACGACACAGAGGGGACCGCAAGTCCCCTCTTTTGTTCTCATAACTTTTTGACGACCATGACGCACGGGGAAATGGAAATATTGGTTCATCAAGAACTCGCAGCGTGCGAGGCTTTTTTGGTGGAATTTAACATGAACGCGGAGAACCAAATTCGGGTCTTTGCTGATATGCTAGAAGGCCATATTACCATTGATCAGCTGAAGAAATTGAGTCGGGCCATAGAGGGAGCCCTAGGGGAAGATTCGGAGAACTATTCGATTGAAGTATCCTCCCCCGGAATGTTTACCCCCTTCCATGTTCCGGCGCAATTCAAGAAGCACGTAGGTCGAGAAGTCAAAGTGAATCTAGTGGATGGAGGAGCGACCCTCAAGGGGACTATGGAGTCCTATGATGGCGAGCAAATCACACTCCACTGGACGGAGCGAGTGCCTAAGCCTTCGGGTAAAGGAAAAGTAACCCTGGATGTGCGAGAGACCATTGCGATCTCGGACCTCTCCAAAATTGTATTGGATTTCAAATTCTGATTTTTCCCAAAGCATGGAAAACATAGCCATCATCGAATCATTCGGCGAGTTCAAAGATGAAAAGAACATCGACCGCGTCACCCTGATGTCCTTCATTGAGGAGGCCTTCCGCGTTCAGCTTCGCAAGAAGTATGGTACGGATGAGAACTTTGACGTGATTGTCAACCCAGATAAAGGCGACTTGGAAATTTGGCGCAACCGCACCATTGTTGCGGATGGAGCAGTCGAAGACGACAATGAGCAAATCGCCTTGTCTGTCGCTCTAAAAATTGAACCTGACTTTGAAGTTGGAGAAGAGGTTTCGGAAGAAATCAAAATGCTAGACTTAGGTCGCCGATTCATTTTGGCTTTCCGCCAAACGCTCGTTCAGAAAGTTCAAGAGCACGACAGCGGGGAATTGTTTAAGCGTTACAAAGGAATGGAAGGAGAAATCATCTCTGGAGAAGTCCACCATGTGCGCAATCGTGAATTAATCATTTATGATGACAATCAAAATGAATTGATTCTCCGTCGCGATGAAATGATTCCCGAAAAAGACTTTTTCCGCAAGGGAGACACCGTCCGCGCACTTGTCAAGAGTGTAGAAATCCGTGGAACCAAGCCGTTTATCTTGTTAAGCCGCACGGCTGACATGTTCTTGGCAAAGTTGTTTGAAAGCGAAATTCCTGAGGTTTTTGATGGGATCATCACGGTGAAAGGCGTTGTGCGTATCCCGGGTGAGAAAGCTAAAGTAGCCGTTGAGAGCTACGATGATCGCATTGATCCAGTCGGTGCATGCGTAGGAATGAAAGGTTCACGTATCCACGGAATTGTCCGCGAATTACGGAGCGAAAACATTGACGTCATCAATTATACAACCAACCAACAGCTATTTATTCAGCGCGCTTTATCGCCCGCAAAAATTAGCAACATGGTTATGAATGAGGAGCGTCGCCACGTAGATGTTTACTTGCCCGCTGACCAAGTCAGTTTGGCCATTGGCCGCGCGGGTACAAACATCCGTTTGGCTAGTCGCTTGACCGAATATGAAATTGATGTGTACCGCGAAGACGTGATACACGAAGAAGACGTTGAGCTGTTGGAATTCACGGATGAAATTGCAGGATGGGTGATTGAGCAACTTCGCAAGAGTGGCTATGACACGGCCAAGAGCATCTTGAATGCTGAAATCGAAGATGTAGCTCGCCGTTCCGATTTGGAGGTGGAAACCATCGAAGAAGTGCTTTCCGTGTTGAAGAAAGAATTTGAAGATCAATAATTTTAATCCGTAGCAGCGAAATTTGCCATCTATGAGTAATTACCGAATTAGTAAGGTTCTCAGTGAGTTGAACATCGGCCTCGATACGGCTGTGGACTACCTCAAGTCCAAGGGCCACGAAGTCGAAAAGAATCGAAACGCCAAGGTTGACCAGGCGCAGTATGATCTCTTGCTGGAGAGTTTTGCTTCGGATAAAACGAGCAAGGACGAAGCAGAAACCCTCATTCAGCAGAAGCGAGATGAGAAAGAAGCGATCCAAGCAGAACGCATAGAGGCTGAAAAAGCGAAGCCCGAAGTCATTCGTGCCTCCGCTAAGTTGGAAGGACCCAAGATTGCTGGAAAAATTGATTTGAGCCTTAAGCCGAAGGCGGCTCCAGTGAAAGCAGCAGCTCCCGCTCCCGCTCCAGTCAAAACGCAAGTGATTAAAGAGGAGGCTAAGCCTGTGGTGAAAGCCCAGGAAGCAGCCAAACCAGAAGTCCTAACGGCAGCCGAGCCTACTCCTGTCAAGGAAGAGGCGGCAATCAGTCCAGAAGCTCCTGCAGCAAGCGTAGAACCGATCAATTCGGAAGCTTCTGAACCAGCCAAGGTAGACGGGAATCACGCGACCCAATATCAAAAACTCGATGGGCCCAAGTTGACGGGTCAAACCATTGACTTGACGCAGTTTGCCAAGAAGCCCAAACCTCCAGGGGAAGCGGGAAAACGCAAGCGAATCAAGACAGAAGGTTTACAAAAACCTGCAGCGGGAGGTGGTCGAACAACCACCGGAGCGGCGTCCGTAGGTGGGCCACGTCGCGACAACAATCGCCCTGGATTGGGATCACGTCGTGTCGCGCCCGCTGGGCCACCCAAGGAGGTCTCCAAGGAGGATATCGCACGCAAAATCAAGGAAACCCTTGAGAAATTGGGCGGTGGACGCAAGTCCAAAGGCTCGAAGATGCGTCGTGACAAGCGCGCGGAGCGGACAGAGCGTCGCGAAATGGAAGAACTCGAGCGCATTGAGGGGGAAAAGATCCTCAAGCTGACCGAGTTTGTTACGCTCTTGGAGGTGGCCAATATGATGGGCGTAGCCCCCACAGAGGTCATCTCTACCTGTATGTCTTTGGGTATCATGGCCTCCATGAATCAGCGTTTAGATAAAGAAACTTTGACTATTGTAGCGGACGAATTCGGCTATGAAGTGGAGTTTGTCGACAAGGAAATGCAAGAGGTCTTCAACGAAGAAGATATTACGGAGAACCTTGTTTTTCGCTCTCCTATCGTGACCGTTATGGGTCACGTTGACCATGGTAAGACGTCGCTTTTGGACTTTATCCGTAAAGACAATGTGATTGCCGGTGAAGCGGGGGGGATTACGCAGCACATCGGTGCTTATTCGGTGGAGTTGGCCACAGGCCAGCGCATTGCGTTCCTTGATACTCCTGGACACGAAGCATTTACAGCCATGCGTGCACGCGGTGCGCAAGTCACTGATATTGTCATCATTGTTATTTCTGCCGATGACTCCGTGATGCCACAGACTAAAGAGGCCATTTCACACGCTCAAGCGGCTGGAGTGCCGATGATCATTGCGATCAACAAAATCGACCGTCCGGATGCCAACCCAGAGCGGATTAAAGAGCAATTGAGCCAGATGAATATTCTCGTAGAGGATTGGGGCGGAAAAATTCAATCGCAAGAAATCTCAGCGAAGTCAGGCCTCAACGTGGACAAGTTGCTTGAAAAAGTATTACTTGAATCCGAAATGCTTGACTTGAAAGCAGATCCCGGACGCAAGGCCAAAGGAACTGTTATTGAGGCGACCCTGGACAAGGGCCGTGGCTATGTGACCACCCTGTTGAACCAGTCGGGCACCTTGAGAATCGGTGATTACATCCTCGTGGGACCCCACAGCGGAAAAGTTCGAGCCATGATGGACGAGCGTGGAAACAAGCTGAAAGAAGTTGGCCCATCGATGCCAGTATCCATTCTAGGTTTGGATGGAGCACCGCAAGCAGGAGACAACTACGTGGTCATGGAGGACGAACGCGAAGCAAAAAACATTGCCACGCGTCGACAGCAATTATCGCGTGAACAAAGTGTCCGCTCCCAGAAAAACTTGACGTTGGAAGAAATTGGCCGTCGTTTGGCGGTTGGAGATTTCCAAGAGCTAAACATTGTCCTCAAAGGCGACGTGGACGGTTCGATCGAAGCTTTGGCAGATTCACTTCAGCGATTGAGCACAGAAGAAATTCAGGTCAATATCATCCACAAAGCGGTCGGTGGAATCACCGATAGTGATGTGCTATTGGCTTCCGCGTCTAAGGCGGTTATTGTCGGCTTCCAGGTTCGTCCTGCCGCATCAGCTCGCAAACTAGCGGAAAAAGAAGACATAGAAATCCGCCTGTACAGTATCATCTACGATGCCATCAATGACATTAAAGATGCCATGTCCGGCATGCTTTCTCCGGATCTCAAGGAAGAAATCACCTGCACATTGGAGATTCGCGAAACCTTTAAGATCTCGAAAGTGGGAACTATTGCAGGCTGTATGGTGACCGATGGAACCATTACACGCAGTACCCGTGTCCGCATCATCCGTGAGGGCGTTGTGGTGTATACGGGAGAACTGGGCTCACTCAAGCGCTTCAAAGACGACGTAAAAGAAGTCAAGAAGGGCATGGATTGTGGACTAAACATTAAGAACTTCAATGACATCAAAGTAGGTGACATTATCGAAGGATTCAAGGAAGTAGAAGTTCAGCGCGAACTCTAAGAAAACCCAAGCGTTTTCTTTATAAGGGCTTAAGAGTCGAAGGCTGTCTGCCTTTCGGTTCTTAGGCCCTTTTCTATTGGCTAGTGCGCTCGGCCTAAACCCTTAAATCCCTACCCCCCCTAAAGCCACCTCGCCACCGCTGCAATTAGCTTTCGCTTCCAATCGGTATAGGGTGGAGCCAAAAGCATGGTCGGGGACCATCGCCCTCGGCGATAGATGCTTCGTGCGTTGGTCAACTCTCGAAATCCCCACAAACCATGGGACTTGCCGATCCCTGAAGTATTGACCCCTCCAAAGGGCAGAGAGGGAGCCATGTAATGCACAAAAAAGTCGTTAATAACCGTTGCACCTGCACGGGTGGCCGCAGTAATTCCATCAGACCAGGCGCGGTCATGGCTCAATTGGTACATCACCAGCGGGCGGGTTCCGCCCTCAACGTGCGCAATCGCATCCGAAGTTTCTATAAACGTATATATCGGCAAGATGGGCCCAAAGATTTCTGAACAACTCAATTCAATGCCTTCAGCTGCATCCCAAACTAAGGTTAAGGGGTAGTATTTTTTGCTGCGATCTGGCGCGTCGATTTGCCAAATTTGCGCTCCTGAAATACGAGCTTCCTCTACCCAGGTTTCGAGGCGATCCCAATGGCGCTCATGGACAATATGACCAAAGTCTTCATTGTGAGCTGGAGATTCCCCGTAGTGCTGACGCACTCCTTTTTGAAAGCCCGCTATAAAGGCGTCCTGCTGATCTTTGCGCACCAGGGCATAATCTGGGGCAATACAAACTTGTCCAGCATTGAGGCCTTTGGCCCAAGCGACTCGCGCACCTGCAGCTTCGGCTCCGTATTTTGGATGGACGATCACGGGGGATTTGCCGCCGAGCTCTAGGGTGACGGAGGTCAGGTAACGCGCGGCCGAAGCCATGACTTGGCTACCAATTTTTGGCGAACCAGTAAAAAAGATATGATTCCATGGATGGTCAATGAGGGCTTTCGCTACGTCAACACCACCCTCAAAGACGCGCACTTCCTCTGGAGGGAAGACGGTGGAGATTAGCTTAGCCAGGAAAGCGGAGGTAGCAGGAGAAAGCTCAGATGGCTTGAGGGCAACCGTATTGCCTGCGGCCACAGCATAGACGAGCGGAACCAGGCATAAATTAATGGGAAAGTTCCACGGAGAGACGATGAGCACCACGCCTTTAGATTCGTAAATGACTTCTGCGGAGCCAGGAATCAGCGTGATCGGCAGGCCATGCTTCTCTGGGAGCATCCATGCGCGTAGATGCTTAATGACATACTTGATGCTTGAGGTAACCGGGAGCAACTCGTTAAGATCCGTATCGGGTTCTGCCCGATTGAGGTCTGCCCGGAGGGCAGCGTGCGCTTCCGCCCGGTGGGAATCAAGCGCTTGTTTTAGAGCACGAAGACGGGCGATGCGCTCCGCAGCGCGTGTGCGACCAATACGTGGGGCGTTCGCTTGAAGCTCCGCAAAATAGTTACCGAGATTGGGCTGTGTCATGACATGCTAAACCCTAAATGTAGCTTATCGGTTCTTAGTATCGCTTTCAATTTCGCCATCCCGAAGGCGGATGATACGGTGTGCATGCTGTGCGATTTCTTCTTCATGGGTCACCACGACTAAAGTATTGCCAGAGGTATGAATCGCATCAAAGAGTTTCATGATTTCCGCCGAAGTCGTACTGTCCAAATTACCTGTAGGCTCATCGGCCAAGATCATCGAAGGGTGATTGACGAGGGCACGGGCTATGGCCACGCGCTGTCGTTGGCCTCCTGAAAGCTGATTGGGTCGGTGATCCATTCGGTCGTCAAGGCCGACTTGACCGAGCACCTCTTCAGCACGTTGAATTCGGTCTTCTTTACTCCGGCCAGCATAAACGAGTGGAAGGGCCACATTCTGCACGGCGGTTTGACGGGGTATGAGGTTAAACGTTTGGAATACAAATCCTATCTCCTTGTTACGCACCGCGGCCAAATCATTGTCATCCATTTGGCTCACATCCCGACCAGCTAGGGTGTAACTGCCCGAAGTTGGGGTATCGAGGCAACCAAGCAAATTCATTAGGGTCGATTTTCCGCTTCCCGAAGGCCCCATCAAGGCAACGTATTCTCCTTTTTGAATATCTAGATCAATCCCCTTTAGAACGTGAACGGTCTGGGCGCCGAGTTGAAAGTCGCGGGTAATGCCGCGAAGAGAAATAACAGATTTTTCAGCCATGATAGGACCTAGAGGGCAATATTGGTGCCAAGGTAAAGCATACGACCAAAAATTGGACCCCAAATTCGAGTCGCATCAAAATGGCTTTGGAAGTAGGGATCCGAAGGTAGTAATGGCTGGGAGGTCTGAGGTGAAACCGCGCCATCGATGGGATTAGATTGCGTTATATTCAGGGCATTTTCCATTCCGATATACAGGTCGCCTCCCTTAAACTCTTGTCGAATTTGAGCACTCAGTAAATGAAAAGCTGGAGCGTAATCTATAGCGGGGCGGATACTTGGATCTATACCTGGGATCGCCTGTTTCCCATAGCGTTGTAGGGTGACATCCATGACGACGCCTCCCTTGAAAGATCGACTGTAGTGGGCCATAAAGCGGTGGGGAGCCACAAAAGGAACGGGAAGCGTCATGAGACCATTCCCATTTAGGTCATCTGAGTAATAGGACGCTTGTAAAACTTGATATCGGTATGCCATGCGTAATTCGCTACGCTTATTCAAGTTATAATTGACGCTAACTCCCGCAGAAACGGATTGCAGTGGAATAGATCCTGGCCAATCCCGAATATTCACAGGGTAGATACTCCGTTCGCCTGGGGTGTAAAAATCATGGATCACAGCGCGCTGAAACTGGGTTCGGTGGAGATCAGCCTGAATTCCTCCAGCCATGTAATTGAGTTTAAAGGGATGAGAATAACTCAGGCCCATATTGGTGGCGGATTCCATCGATAGCAGGTCGCCACCCAGGACTTGCCCATACTGTTCCCAACGGATAAAACGTTGGCTCGCTAGTCGCCCGTACTCCTCCAATAATGGCTGGGCCATGCGGAACCCTCGGCCAGCGACCACCCGGAAGGTGTGCGAAGCGCGGGGCTCCCAACGCATGTGGAAACGAGGAGAAAATTGATAACCGGCAATGGAATGCGCATCCATCCGCATGCCGAGGACTGCCGTAAATCGCTCTCCCGCACTGTACGTCCACTCGGTAGAAAGGCCAACATTGTTCTCCACCCAGGGCCGGCCATTACCAAGCTCCAATCGGTCGAGCCCAACCTGGTAGGCATCATGTTGAAGAACAATCCCCGAGGTTTGAGTCAAGGCACCCCAGCCATGGCGGAAGAGCAATTGGGCCATACCCCCGTTTTGAATGCCTCGGAATTGACTGTATAATGAACTTGGCGCAGTCCGTTTGGGAAGTCCCATTTCGACGCCCAACTCATGACTGTAGACTTGAACAATGGTTCCGATAGACTGGTCGGGAAGATCCGGATTTACCCAGCCCGTTTTCGCTGTAATGGCAAGCCGGCCTTGCTTAATATTCGATTTCCACAGCTGGTCAGCACCTATGCCGGGGGCAAAAGCATTGGCCATTTGCCCACCCTGCTTGACGTCTTCTAAGGCATGAAACGTATAGAGACCTTCCCAGCCGTTTTGGCCAAAATATCGGGCGCGCAGCATGCCGTTGACTTGGTAGCCGAGCGGGTTGTCCAAGAATCCATCGCCATTGACATCCGTCCCGCGTTGGCGGCCACTAAAATGCCCTAAACTAGCGAGCATCCATTTTGAATTGATGCGTGCGCCGTAAGCTTCGTTGATTTCAAACCGTCCTCCTTGGTTTGCGTATCCGTTGAGTAAAAGATCTCCACGACCCTCGGACCCTGGCGCTTCAGCGGCATCAACGAGGTCCTCGGGTTTTAGGAGTTCCACATTGATTTGACCGGTCATACTCTCCGGGCCATTGTTTACTGCCCCGATGCCTTTGGTCAACTGTATGCTTTGGACCCACGTGCCGGGAATAAATTGCAACCCGGAGTTTGCCAATAAGCCCCGAACTAAAGGGGTCATTTCGACTTGAATCTGGGCGTACTTCCCCGCGAGACCAAAGAGTTGAATTTGTTTAGTTCCGGTCACTGCATCGGTAAAGGCTACGTCGATGCTCGGGTTGGTTTCAAAGCTCTCAGAGAGGTTACAGCAGGCCGCTTTTTTAAGTTCAGTACGTGAAATATTTAGATCAAGACTTGCGGATTTGCTGTCAATGGAAAGTCCAGCCGCATCTTCCCGGATAGTGACTTCTTGAATTTGAAGGCTTTGATACAAGCTGGTATCTACTTGCCCAAAAAGAGGCAAGGAAAGGAAGCATAATGATCCGAAGACCAGGCGTTTAATCATCCTTAATGGGCTTTTCTAACCGCTTCTTCGCGGTACTTGCAACAGCCATGAACTTTGGCGTAGTCTTCGTCTTTTGCTTTGACCAGAGGAGTGTCGTGGCCCACGGCTGCAATCGCTTGATGCAATTCTAGCTCTTCTATTTTTTTTGGGTTGTAAACCACCATGGTTTCGTGGGTTTCCACATTCCAGTCGGCCGTCCAAACACCGTCTAAGTTCAATAATGCGGTTTCAATGCGCTTTTCGCACATTCCACAAACTCCGTCTGTTTGGAATTGGACTTCAACTTTTTTCTGAGCCATGGCTGAAGCGGAAACACAAAGGATGAAGAGAAGGGAAAGTAGATTTTTCATTAGAATGGATTTTGGTATAAGGTATCGGTTTCAATACGGGTATCCGTCAAAGTGTTTAAAAAGGCC
>JAQWXR010000018.1 GCA_029254375.1 Schleiferiaceae bacterium
CAAGCTAAAGGCGCTACCCTAATTGGACCAAATTGCCCAGGCATCATCACGGCAGATGAAGCGAAGGTGGGTATCATGCCTGGTTTTGTCTTCAAAAAAGGCAATATCGGCATCGTATCCAAGTCTGGAACCTTGACCTACGAGGCTGCCGACCAAATTTGCAAGGCAGGAATGGGCGTCACCACGGCCATCGGCATTGGCGGTGACCCCATCATTGGAACTACCACCAAAGAAGCCGTTGCGCTTTTGATGAACGATCCTGACACCCATGGTATTGTCATGATCGGTGAAATTGGCGGTCAATTGGAGGCTGAAGCGGGCGAATGGATTAAGGAAAACGGCACTAAGCCTGTGGTAGGTTTCATCGCTGGTGAAACGGCCCCAGTAGGCCGTACAATGGGCCATGCAGGTGCCATTGTAGGTGGTGCAGAAGACACCGCGCAGGCTAAAAAAGCAATTCTTCGCGATTGCGGGGTGCACGTGGTGGACTCTCCCGCGGACATCGGTAGCAAAATGGCGGAATTATTTGGCAAATGAGCACCATCTGGTACGAAGGAAATCGTCTGAGCGACGCGGAAGGCCAAGCCTTTTCGCGTCGTTCGCATTTGTATGGGGACGGATTGTTCGAAACGATGCGTGTTCACCGTGGTAAGATTTGCTTTTGGGAATCCCATTATTTCCGCTTGATGGCAAGCATGCGTATCCTGCGAATGGAGATCCCCGAGGCTTGGAGTCCGGATGAATTAGAGGCGGAACTAATTTCTTGCTTGCCTTCGGGGTCTTGGGATTGTCGTCTTCGCTTGTCTGTTTGGCGTTCAGGTGGCTTGGGCTATGCTCCAAGCACGAATGGCGTTGAGCATGCCATCTACGTGCAAGAAATAGAAAGTTTGGGCTATCCTCACCCTCCTAAAACCTTAAAGGTGGATGTCTTTCAGGAGCACAAAAAGGCGCCAGGGCTATTGAGTAGTTTAAAATCAAGTCAGTCAGCGCTCTATATCTTAGCTGCCCAATTTGCTGTTGAACAAAGCTTGGATGATGTCATCCTTCTTGGCTTGGATAATCGGATTTTGGAAACGAGCCGTGGGAACCTCTTCGTACTTAAGGGAATAGAATTGACTACGGCCCCTCTGAGTGCGGGGGCTTTGCGTGGGGTGATTCGTGAACAGGTACTTCGACTAGCTCCAGGATTGGGCCTTGAGGTCAAAGAGGAAGCATTGAGCCCATTTGCCTTGCTTGACGCAGATGAAATTTGGATGAGCAATGCCATCGATGGCATATCCACGGTAACAAACTATCGAAAATCCATCTACAGCGCTTTGCACGCAGGGCGTATGCAAAATGCCCTACGAGCGTCGGCATTATTCTAATTTAGCTGAGGCTCTTTAGGGGCATTGCTCCACAAGCGAAAATCTGGAGGAAGTTGATTTTTTAATGCCTGGTAGAGCTCTCGTTGGGGGCTCAGGCAATTAACAGACTTTCCTGGAATGACAGCCCAACTTCCCTCATTGATTTCGGCGGTTAACTGCCCCGGAGACCAGCCGGAGTAGCCCGCAAAGAAGCGAATATGCCCAGGGGCCAATAATCCATCCCGCAGGGCCGTGTGCATGGCTTCAAATTCTCCGCCCCAATGCAGAAATCCATCAATAGAACGCGCTTGAGGGATGATGTCGGGTCGGCAGTGCAAAAAGAATACCATGTCCTGGTCGACAGGGCCTCCGATATGCAGTGGTGCTTTGGGCCACGTACCTTCGAGAGCGTCTGGCCAATGGAACGTGGTCTGATCATTGAGCATTAAGCCCACCGTGCCCTCCTCATCATGTTCAGTGATGAGGATAACCCCACGGTGGAAATTTTCATCTTCTAATAAAGGGTGGGCTAATAAAACCTGTCCTCGTTCCATTCTATATGCTATTGGCTGCGCCATATCCTCTAATTTAGCAATATCCATGAGTTTACACGACGACCGCAAAGAATACCAGTTAGATCAATTGGATGACGGGGCTAAATCCTTGAATCCCATTATCTTGTTTGAGAAATGGCTCGAGAATTACCGCCAAAGTGGAGTAGCGGATGCTACGGCATTTGCTCTGAGTACGGTCGGAGAAGACGGAACCCCCGATGCTCGTATAGTTCTTCTCAAGGAACTCAGTGAGGGTTCTTTGATTTTCTATACCCACTACAGCTCAAAGAAAGGCCGAGATTTAGCGTTTCATCCGCAGGCCCATGCATTGTTCTTTTGGCGGGAGATGGAGCGTCAAATTCGGATTTCAGGATCTGTGATTCAAGTGCCCTCTGAAAAAAGTGATGCATACTTTGCCTCACGTCCGACTGGGAGCCAGCGAGGTGCCATGGCTTCGAATCAATCAGCGGCAGTGGCCTCAAGATCGGTCATGGAAGAGAAATTTGAGGCTCAAGGAGCGATACCCGATGAGGCATTGCAACGACCTCAACTTTGGGGCGGATACGCTTTGCGCATAGAACGAATAGAATTCTGGCAAGGTCGACCAAGCCGGATGCACGATCGTATTGCCTATACTTTAAAAGATCATCGCTGGGAGGCTCAGCGACTTGAACCCTGAAACTATGATGTCTAAGACGATTTCTTTCGCTGTAATCGGTTGCGGTCGGATAGGCCAGCGCCATATGGAAATGATCAAGAATCTTCCAGGAGCTGAGTTGACGGCGCTGTGTGACGTGCTTAGCGCCGGTGATTTAGGGATAGATACATCCATTCCTCTCTACGCAACAGTCTCTACAATGCTCCAAGCCCATCCTGCGCTCGATGTGGTAGCGATCGCCACACCCAATGGCTTCCATGCGGACCATGCCCTTCAGGTAATTGCTGCGGGAGCTCATCCAATTATTGAAAAGCCGATGGCCTTGAAACGGAGCGATGCAGAAAAAGTGCTCCATTTAGCACTTCAAAAAGGCAAGTATGTATTTGGAGTAATGCAAAATCGCTATTCACCGCCCAGCGCTTGGCTCAAAGAAGTAGTAGAGCAGGGCTTAATGGGTGAAATATATCAGGTTCACGTGGACTGCTTCTGGAATCGCGATGATCGCTACTATCATTCGGGCGGTTGGCATGGAACCAAAAAATTAGATGGTGGAACGCTGTTTACCCAGTTTAGCCACTTCATTGACATACTCTATTGGCTATTTGGGGACATTCAGCCAACTTCTGTCCGCCTGAATAACTTCAATCATGCGCATAGTATTGAATTTGAAGATTCGGGCATGGTGCACTTTGACTTGGCCCAAGGGGGAGTGGGGTCATTGAATTATTCCACCTCCGTTTGGGATTCCAATCTTGAGTCGAGTATGACCATCATTGGGGAAAAGGGCTCAATCAAGGTTGCAGGCCAGTATATGAATGAGGTAGCGCACTGCAATATTGAGGGCTACCAGATGCCCACGCTTAAGCCCAGTAATCCGCCAAACAACTACGGTCCCTATAAGGGGTCTGCAGCCAATCATAGTTATGTCTACGAAAATGTCATGGCCGTTCTTCATGGCAAAGGGCCTATTACAACGAACGCCCTGGAGGGATTGAAGGTTGTTGATATTATAGAACGCATCTACGCCAAGGCCTAAGTTGGCTTTTGAGTGAATAAAAAAAGCCGCCCATGGGCGGCTTTTGCGTTTAGGTGATTTTGGGTGGAATTAAAGCTTGCCGCTCAATTCAGCGCCCGCCTTAAACTTAGCTACTTTCTTGGCTGCAATTTTAATAGTCGCACCCGTCTGTGGGTTACGGCCCTCACGCGCACCACGAACGGAGACGCTAAATGTACCGAAGCCAACAAGAGAGACTTTATCTCCTGATGCCAATGCGCTACCTACTGAGTTAGTGACTGAGTCCAATGCTGATTTTGCCTGCGCCTTGGAGATTCCTGCGTCTGCAGCGATGGCGTCGATGAGTTGTGCCTTGTTCATGCTTTTGAATTTAAAAGATTAAAAATTTGTTTTGGTCACTAACAAATATAAACGAATACTCAGTCCACACAAGGCTTTAAGCGGATTTTAGCCCGCTAAGGGTAAATTCCCCTCTAAGTCGAAAGCCCCGAAGGAAGTCTATGGCTTTCATTTTACGCTTTCCAGGCCATTGAATTTCATGAATATTTAGAACTCCCTCACCTTGAGATAAATGCACACTGTTATTTGAAATAATAAGTTTAATACTCAATGCATAATCACCTGTATTACAATCATTTAATTTTTCTGATGAAAAAACCTTTATACGGCCATTTATGGCTTCATCTAAGAGGAAACTCGCACCAGGGAAGGGATCGCATGCTCTAATACGGTCATGGACTTGATCTAAAGTTTTCAACAAGTCTAATTGCCCAAATGGTTGATAAATTTTGGGAGCTGATCGCAAGTCATTTGAGACTATTTGGCTCTTTGCGATTAGTTTTTGGTTAAATAGTCCATCAATTGTACGCACAGCCAGACCTGCGCCTGCAATCATTAAGCGCTGATACACGGATGAAATGGGCTCGTTTTCGCCAATCTGAAGCACTTCTTGGAGCAAGATGCCCCCCTCATCAATCCGTTCATTGAGCAAAAAGGTCGTTACCCCTGTTTGCTTTTCTCCGTTCGCGATGGCCCATTGGATAGGAGCTGCACCGCGATAATCGGGAAGCAATGAGGCATGTACGTTGAATGTGCCAAATGGAGGCATTCCCCAAACGGCTTGAGGCAGCATGCGAAATGCAACGACGACAAAGATATCCGCTCGGAAGCTTGCCAATGTGCTTAAGAATCCAGGGTCTTGGAGCTTTTCTGCCTTGAGCAAAGAGAGATTTAAACGCTCTGCTGTTTCCGAAACGTGAGATGCCTGCATTTTGAGACCCCGACCGGCAGGTTTGTCTGAGGCAGTAACCACCGCGACCACTTCTATCTCTGGGCAGGCAACCAGTGCTTCAAGCGTTGCCGAAGCAAATTCGGGGGTTCCAAAGAAAATAATGCGTGTGCTCATGCTAGTTGATAGATGCCTTGACTAGTTCGTTCCCACAAATGTCGTTCAATTCCGTCGCGCAGGGCTTTGGCCACAAGAGCTTCCTGGTCAGGGAGAACTTTCATTAAAGACGCGGCATTCGCAGGCGCCTGCTCTAGTAAGGCCAAAATGTGGGCTTGAATCGCAAAAGGCCCTCGTTCTATGGTCTCCGTACATCGGTCACATCGGCCACAGTCCTCGGTGATATCTTCATGGAAGTACGTTAGAAGCCCACGCATCCGACATTGCTTCCCATGAAGGATAGCCAGCATGCCTTCAGCCCGCAGACCTTTTGCTGTCATCATAGCCTGAACCTTTTTCCTAGGGATGGGCATATAGCCCTCGGCTTCACGTGCCATCGTCCAGATAATCTGTGTTTTACTTTCTATATGCTCCCATCGCAAGATGCCTGCGCTTTGCAGCTTATTCAGCGCATCGTAGAGTGCCGGAATAGCCAGGTCAAGAGTTTTAGCTAAGGCTTTTGGGGAGAAAGGAACAGCCCCTTGGCTAGATCCGGGATCCTTTCGAGCAATAGCATAGGCTACATAGGCGTATGAAGGAAGTGACTCCGCGGCAAGGACAAGAGCCTCCCCATGAACAATCATCTGCACATGGGACTGGTTTTTCCACCCGTCATGAAGCCGGAACAGACCTTCTCTCTCCATAGTTTGCAGGCCAAGTGCAATCCAACGACGAGGTCGCCCTAGTTGCTCACTCAGCTGGTCTAGGTCAATCGTTTGACGAAAATCTTTGCCATCTCCAACAGCGACTTGGCCCAGGCTGGCTATTCGATTATATAGGGTTGAGAGATCTTCCCAGGTGATTCTTTCTTCGTTCAAGCGTCTACGGAAACTCTGCTCCACGCGCGGATCCAGAAAGAAATGCGCCTCGGCTGAAGCGCCATCTCGGCCAGCACGGCCAATTTCTTGATAATAGGCCTCCGGTGAGTCTGGGATATCGATGTGAAATACTTGACGCACGTTGGATTGATCGATACCCATGCCAAAGGCGTTGGTGGCTACCATGGTTGATTGCGCGCCTTCGGACCACGCTTTCTGCTGTCGACTTCGGTCTTCAGCACTCATTCCTGCATGGTATGCGCCTGCGGGGATGCCTTGATCGGAAAGACGTTTAGCCCACTGAACGGTTTGACTTCGACTCCGAGTATAAATGATTTGGCGCCCTTGGCTGGGCGTAATCCACTGAATTAGGCTGCGCTCGCGCTGTTGGCTTGAATGGATATGGATGCCCAAATTTGGCCGTGCAAAAGATTTTTTAAATACACGGGCTTGCTCTAGGGATAGAAGTACTTGAATATCTCGTAAAACATCAGGCGTAGCGGAAGCCGTGACCGCCAAACAGGGGAGATGGCCTATTTTCTCACGAAGGCGCCCTAATTGAGTATAACTCGGCCTAAAGTCATGCCCCCACTGGCTGATGCAATGAGCTTCGTCGATGGCGAGGAGGCCCAGAGGCAAATAAGGCAGTCGGCTCATAAAACGGCCAGATAAGGCACGTTCTGGAGAGAGGTAAAGAAAGGAAAACTCTCCAGCAATGGCTCTATCCATGACTTGATCCCAGTCACGTGCATCAATATCTCCTGCCAAAGACAAGGCGGAGATGCCTCTTCGCTGTAATTCCGCAACTTGATCTTCCATGAGGGAAATTAATGGAGAAATCACTAGGGTGCAGGCTTCGCGCGCCAAACCTGGAACTTGAAAGCAGATGGATTTGCCCCCTCCGGTCGGCAGAAGGGCTATGCCGTCATTCCCAAGGGCAATGTGATGGACGATGTCTTCCTGTCCGGGGCGAAATTGCTCATGACCCCAGACGCGCTGCAAGAGAATCCGCAATGACTCAGTGGTCACGAAGATGATGTAGCATGAAATCCACACGTTCCTGCACGGATGCATGGGGCACGATGACGAGACGATAGCCTGCAGCGGTATACGTGTCCACGAGGGACTGGTGGATTGCGTTGCAGGTGCTGTAGGGCTCCCAACGGCCTTCATCCATTTCATAAATCTGTTCCCATGGCGGGAAAATGAAGACGTCTTCGTGGTACGGAAAACGGCTTGGATTCATTTCCTCTGGGATACTCTTCTCTCCGGCATCCATGTACGCGAGAATATCAAGGATCGATCGGTCGTAAAAGACAGATCCAGACAACCAATCCGCTGCTTTATGTTGTTCTGCACGGAGTTTCCATAGGGCTTTGGAAAAAGCAATTAAGTTCCTCCATGGATCGCTACCTCCTTCGCCGTAGCCTGTCTCTTCCCAATATTCGCGTGACACTTCTTTCATCACTGAAAATCCTTGAGCTTCCATCGCTTGCACTACCGTGGACTTGCCAGTGCCTGGTGCTCCAGTTAAAACAATTCGTCTCACGGAAGAACTTACATTGTTACTTTTGGTATTCATATGGAAGCGAGTGCGTTTAAAGAATTACTGGAACAAAACTACACTTGGCCCAGCATTTACATGTTTAAATTTGTTTGTCCGGCAAGTAATGAAAATATTGCCTTCTTGGGTAGTCTTTTCAATTCAGAAACGGCTGAAATTCAGATCCGAAGTTCGTCCAAGGGGAATTACATAAGCGTCACTGCCAAGGAGTTAATGCTCTCCGCCGATAAGGTAATTGAGCGTTACAGCAAGGTTCGGACGATTCCGGGATTACTTTCCCTCTAACTCCTCCGGCTTCACTTCTTCGGACTCACTTTTCTCTTTTTTCGGCATTGATTTCTTACTCACCTTGGGTTTGGATTCTTCTTGGCTCTCAGGGGACTCCGTGCGTTCGATTCGAAGTGAAAGAATTTCTGCATCCGTTTCCGTCGTAAAGAAGATTGAGTCTCCCGGCTGCGCTTGGCCCTTGACAATTTCTTCCGCCAACGGATCCTCCACAAACTTCTGAATCGCCCGAGCTAAGGGGCGAGCGCCATATTTTGGATCGTAGCCTTTTTCACCAATAAAATGAATAGCGGCCTCGTTTAAGTTTAATTGATAGCCAATCGCATCCATTCGCCGAATCAATGCCTCCGCTTCGATTTTTACAATTTTGGCTATGTCCTCTTTTTCGAGCGAATTGAACACCACTACATCGTCAATTCGATTCAAGAATTCGGGGGCAAACGCTTTTTTGAGGGCGCTTTCAATCACGCCCTTGGCAAGTTCGTCCGCCTTTCCTTCACGCGTTTGGGTGCCAAATCCCACTCCCGCTCCGAAATCCTTCAATTGACGTGATCCAATATTGGATGTCATGATGATCAATGTATTTTTAAAATCCACCTTTCGACCCAAACTATCAGTCATATGGCCTTCATCCAAGGCCTGAAGCATTAGGTTGAAAATATCGGGATGCGCTTTTTCAATTTCATCTAGGAGCACCACGGAATAGGGCTTCCGACGCACCTTCTCTGTCAATTGACCACCTTCTTCATACCCTACGTACCCTGGAGGCGCTCCCACCAAACGGGAAAGAGCGAATCGCTCCATATACTCAGACATATCGATCCGAACCAAGGCGTCCGCTGAATCAAACAATTGAACAGCGATTTCCTTGGCTAATTGAGTTTTTCCTACCCCCGTTGGTCCAAGGAAAATAAATGAGCCGATAGGCTTATTTGGGTCTTTTAATCCAGCCCGGTTACGCTGAATGGCCCGAACTACTTTGCTGACCGCCGTGTCTTGGCCAATGATCTTCGACTTGATGCTGTCCTCCATTTTGGCCAATTTGTCCAACTCCTGTTTGGCTACCTTCCTTACAGGGATGCCAGTCATCATGGAAACTACTTCGGCAATGTGATCTTCCGTTACAGGCTGACGATTCTCCCGGAGGTCTTCTTCCCATTTGGCTTGAGCCTTGCTCAGTGCTACTTCAATATTCTTCTCATCATCTCGAAGTTTAGCCGCTTCTTCATAGCGCTGACGACGAACCACTTCCATTTTTTTCTGACGGATGTTTTCAAGGCTTCTTTCTAAATCGGCCACTTCTTCGGGAACGACTATACTCGTGATGTGCACCCTGCTGCCCGCTTCGTCCAAAGCGTCAATGGCTTTGTCAGGGAGGTGCCGGTCCGATACGTATCGAACCGTCAAGCGTACACAGGCCTCCAAGGCTTCGGGGCTGTATATGACATTGTGATGTTCCTCGTATTTGGGTTTGAGATTTTCCAGAATTTGAAGCGTTTCCTCCGGGCTGGGAGGATCCACCATGACTTTTTGGAAACGCCGCTCCAAAGCACCATCTTTTTCGATGTATTGGCGGTACTCATCCAAGGTAGTTGCTCCGATGCATTGAATTTCTCCACGGGCCAAGGCCGGTTTAAACATATTGCTCGCATCCAAGGAGCCGGTGGCTCCTCCAGCTCCAACAATGGTGTGTAATTCATCAATGAATAGGATGATGTCGTCGTTTTTTTCGAGTTCATTCATCAAGGCTTTCATGCGCTCCTCGAATTGACCGCGGTATTTGGTTCCGGCTACAAGGGAAGCCAGATCCAAGGTCACTACCCGTTTGCCGAAAAGCACACGGCTTACTTTTTTCTTGATAATACGAAGAGCCAATCCTTCCGCAATAGCTGATTTGCCTACTCCTGGTTCGCCGATGAGCAGAGGGTTGTTTTTTTTCCGTCGAGAAAGAATTTGGCTAACGCGTTCAATTTCTTTCTCCCGCCCGACAACGGGGTCTAATTTATCTTCTTCGGCGAGTTTGGTCAGATCTCTTCCAAAATTGTCGAGTACCGGCGTTTTACTCTTTGGATCTGCGCTCGCCTTACGGGAGGAGCGTGGGATAGGGTTTTCGTCATCGTCTTCGTCCTGTAAGGATGCAATCGGCTGACTGCGACTAGCGCTAGAATCATCCATGAATTTGGTCTGATATTCTGCTTTGACAGATTCATATTCGACTCCCATATTCTTAAAAATGCCGGTCACAGGGTCGTTTTCGTTGCGCAGAATGCATAATAGAAGGTGGGCGGTGCGTATCACCGCACTTGCGTAGAGTTTGGCTTCTAGAAAGGTTGTTTTGAGGGCTTTTTCAGCCTGACGTGTGAGGGGGATGTTCTTCCTAGGGGCAGAACTGGCGTCACCTAAGTCGGTTAAGCCTTCCACTTTTTCACGCAAGACGCTCAAATCCACGCCCATAGAGCGAAGGATCTCCACGGCTGAGCCGTCGCCTTCGCGCACCAGTCCTAAGATTAAATGTTCAGTACCTATGCTGTCATGCCCCAGGCGTAGGGCCTCTTCCTTGCTGTAGCCGATGACGTCTTTGACGCGCGGGGAAAAATTCTCATCCATACTTCCAAAGTAACCAATACAATGCCAACACTTGGCGTTGTGTTTGAAAGAACATTTATAAACAGCAAATTGTGCATAAAACGCCTCTAAAATCCGCGTCAATCCTGAATATATGGGGTATTCAAGGCGTATTTTTGAACAATACACTATAATCTGACAAAATGGCGGACGCTGAACGTATTATTCAAATTAACATTGAGGAGGAGATGAAGAGCTCCTACATCGATTATTCGATGTCGGTGATTGTCTCACGTGCCCTTCCTGATGTGCGCGATGGCCTCAAGCCGGTGCATCGTCGAGTTCTTTACGGAATGAATGAGATGGGAAATTTCTCCTCTCGTGCCTACAAAAAATCAGCCCTAGTTGTGGGTGAGGTGATGGGTAAATTTCACCCACACGGTGATTCTGCTATTTACGATACGGCTGTGCGAATGGCTCAGAACTGGTCCTTGCGCTACATGCTAATTGACGGTCAAGGAAACTTTGGCTCGGTCGATGGAGATTCCCCGGCGGCGATGCGTTACACCGAGATTCGGATGCGTAAAATCACCGAGGAAATGGTTAAGGATATTGACAAAGAAACAGTCGATTTTAAGCTCAACTATGACGATTCCCGTCAGGAGCCCACCGTCCTTCCCACAAGGATACCTGCATTACTAGTTAACGGAGCTTCGGGTATTGCCGTAGGTATGGCAACCAACATGCCTCCTCATAACCTTACTGAAACCATCAATGCCGCGATTGCCTACGTGGACAATCCAGAAATTGATGTGGATGGCCTAATGCAGTTCGTCAAGGCACCTGACTTTCCTACGGGAGGAATTATTTATGGCTACGATGGGGTTCGAGAGGCGTTTCACACAGGTCGAGGCCGGGTAGTGGTGCGCGCACGAGCAACCATTGAAGATGTGAATGGACGTGATTGCATCATTGTTTCGGAGATTCCCTACCAAGTGAATAAAGCGGAAATGATCAAGAAAACCGCCGAGCTTATCAACGACAAAAAGCTGGAGGGAATCAGCGACATCCGTGATGAGTCGGATCGGAATGGAATGCGCATAGTATACGTGCTAAAGCGTGATGCTGTTCCCAATGTGGTTCTAAACAAACTATATAAATACACCCAGTTGCAAAGCAGCTTCAGTGTGAATAATGTTGCACTCGTTGCAGGGCGCCCAGCGACGCTGAACTTACGAGAGATGATTCACTACTTCGTGGAGCATCGCCATGAGGTGGTCGTTCGACGAACTCATTACGAGTTGAGTCAAGCCGAAAAGCGTGCTCATGTGCTGGAGGGATTACTTATTGCCATTGACCACTTAGATGCTGTGATTGCTCTTATTCGAGGGTCCAAGACAGTAGACCAAGCAAAAGAAGGTTTGATGGAGAAATTCGGCTTGTCCGAAATTCAGTCGAAGGCAATCTTGGAATTGCGTCTCCAAAAGTTGACGGGATTAGAGCGTGATAAAATCAAGTCGGAATTCAACGAATTGATGGAGCAAATTGCCTATTTCAAGCGGATTCTAGACGAAAAGGACTTGAGAATGAGCATCATCAAAGAAGAATTGGTAGAGGTGCGCGACAAGTATGGGGACGAGCGTCGTTCGGAAATCGAATACGCCGGCGGCGACATGCGCATGGAGGACATGATTGCTGATGAAGATGTGGTTATAACCATTTCTAACATGGGCTATGTGAAGCGTACCCCATTGACAGAGTATCGGACACAAAGCAGGGGAGGAGTGGGCTCTCGCGGGGCGACTACACGAGACGAGGACTTTATTGAACATGTGTTCGTAGCATCGAACCATAATTATCTCTTATTCTTCACCGAACAGGGCCGGTGTTTCTGGCTGCGTGTTTATGAAATCCCGGAAGGAAACCGAACGAGCAAAGGCAAAGCCATTGTGAATTTGATCAATATCCCTCAAAACGATAAGGTTCGTGCCTTTATAAACACGAATGATATTAAGGACGAGGAGTATGTGAATTCGCACTATGTGGTGCTTTGCACGACCAAAGGGATTATTAAAAAGACAACCCTTGAGGCATACAGTCGTCCACGGGTGAATGGAATAAATGCCATCACGGTTCGAGAAGGTGACAAATTGCTCGAAGCTCGACTCACTACTGGAAACATGGAGATCCTCATGGCCGTAGGTTCGGGTAAGGCAATTCGCTTCCCTGAGGAAAAAGTTCGCCCAATGGGTCGAAATGCATCCGGTGTTCGTGCGATGGCATTAGACACGGATAATGACATCATTGTGGGTATGGTGTGCACGGATAGTGATCAAGAGTCAATTCTCGTAGTAAGTGAAAACGGCTATGGTAAGCGAACTCTTGTCGAAGATTACCGCGTGACGAACCGAGGCGGAAAAGGGGTGAAAACGTTAAGTATCACTGAAAAAACAGGAAAACTTATCGCTATTAAGGTGGTGACTGATGATGATGACTTGATGATTACCACAAGAAATGGTATCATGATTCGGATGGAAATGAACGAAATCCGAGTGATGGGTCGAGCTACCCAAGGAGTTCGAGTGATCAATCTGAAGTCAGGCGTTGTGATTTCATCCGTAGCCAAAGTGCCCCATGTTGAGGACGAAGACGTAGTCATTGACATCACTGAAGACGCAACGGATTTGAGTGCAGAAGCGGCAGGGGAGAGTCCCACCGCGGGGCAAGACGCAGAATAAAGCGCTAACTTTTAATTCAAACGCCCGGCCCTAACGGGTCGGGCGTTATCTTTGTACCATATATCTAATTCTATGAAAACGACTGCATTCTTTGGAGCTATGGTGTTGTCCATCTCCATGTTCGCCCAGGCACCGAGTATTTCTAGTGCCAAAATCGCCATGGACCGTGGAGATTTGACAGAAGCCAAGAAGTACATCGATGAGGCCACTGGAATCATTGAAGCTCAGCCCGCAGCGGAGCAGAATCCAAAGCTCATGCCTAAATACTTTGTCTATCGTGGCCAGGTGTACTACAAGCTTTTCCAAGATGAGACACTAACTCAGCCGATTTACTTGGATGAGGCGGCTCAGAGTTTTGCGGATTGCATCGCCTTTGAGGCGTCCAGTAATAAGAAACGGTACTCAAAAGAAGCAGAGGAGGTATTGCCTTACATCGCAGCGGACTTTATTACTATTGCAGAGGACAACAACTTTAATAAGAACAACAAAGAGGCAGCAATATCAGCCTATGAATCAGCGTACAAGCTGCGAAATGAACTTGGTGCTCTAGATACCTTGACCTTGAGTTATATCGGTTATTTATCGCAGGACGTAAAGGACTACGCTCGTGCTGAAGAGGTGTACAAGATGCTCATGGACATGAACTTTAAGAATATCATGTGGACAGGGATTTTGTTAGAAGATGGCAATCGTTATCCTTTCCCAGACAAGAAAACTTTAGACTTCTACATTTCTACGGAGCGCGCTTCGGAACCACAGCGCTCTGAGAGTATCGCTCATGAGTTCTATGTTCAGTTGTTGTGGGTGTATAACGAAACAGAGCAGCATGAAGCTTATGATGCATTGATGAAGGTGGCTCGCGCCAAGTTCCCTTCCAACGACAATCTGTTGAAGATGGAATTGCAGTCCTTCTTAGACAAAGAAGACTTTGATGGCGCCTTGGCCAACTTGGAAGAAGCTTTGGTAAGTGATCCAAAAAATGCCTTGTATCTGTATAATGTGGGTTTCATTTACCATCAGAAGAAAAAAGATGCAGTCAAAGGACGGGAATACTACGTGGCAGCCATGGAGGCGGACGCCGATTATTTGGATGCAGTCTACATGCTTGGCTTGATGCACATCGACGAGTCAAACGTGGTGGTGGAGAAAATGAATGCTTTGCCTCGTAATGCCAAGAAAGAATACGACAAGCTGAATGGAGAGAAGGATTCAGAATTATCTGAGGCATTAGTCTTTTTTGAAAAGGCGTATGCCATAAACGCGAAGGATGAAGCGACGTTACAAGCCTTGCGTGAAGTGTATTACAAGTTGGGCAAATACGATGATGCGAAGCGCATTATGGAAGAAATGGGTAATATTTAATCCCCAGGATTTCTAAATAGAAAAGCGCGCGCCATTTGGCGCGCGCTTTTCATTTCTGGAGACATACTCCATAAAGGTTTAAGGATTTAGCAGGGTAAGAGTGATTGGATGGATGTTCGGAGGTTGAGCTGATTATTAGTTAACATAATATATATTATGGGGAGATTTCATGGAAGAAAAAAATCCTTCACGAGGGCAATCGTTTCATACTAGGACTGATTGGTCTGCGGCGCGGGATTTGTGTTACAGGATGCCCGAGCCCGGCGTCAGCATAACGTGGATCAGCCACCATAGGACAGCGCTCCACGTGTTCAACTTCTAAACTGAGGTAGTCATGTTCTGATTGAACTCTGCCCTGCAGAATGAAGACGCCTCGGTCCTTTACGACATAGCGCCGTACCGAGGGCGGAAAATGAACTGTATCAAAAATGTCCCCCGTAAATTCCTGAAAGGTTCCAAACTGCATATGTTCTCCTTTGATAGTCTTGCTATTCTTAATGCTAACCACATAGCCTAAGGCCTGAATAACCTGTCCTTGATGCTTTTTCCACTGTTTTACGCATGTAAACGGTTTCCCTTGCCAGCCTGTAAATAAGTCAAAGGGATTTCCGAGGCTAAACCCAAGAAGCTCTAATTGATCGTAGGCATCATCGAGAATGTGCTGTGAAAGCTCAGGTAAGGAAAATGCCCGTGCGGGCGCCTCAAATAGAGACAGGCTTGGTGCAGCCTGGGGTTTGTGGCCTAGCCGGTGATGTGCTTCCCAAAGAAGGGCCCGTTTCGCCTGCTTGGCGAATCGAAATCCGCCTATCCGAATCAATAACAATAAGGACTCCATAGGGACAGGATGTTCCGCGCGGTGCATCCGATCAATAAACGTGGCCAACGAGGAAAAAGCACCTTTGCGCAGGCGTTCGTGAACGATGCTTCGACAAAAGCGAATGTCTATGCCCAAAATTCGCTCCATGCCTAGGAGTATGCGCTGGCCATCTAGTAGAGAGCTGCAAACATCGCCTTCATTCACGCAAGGGGCTTCAATGGTGGCTCCATGTCGACGTGCTTCGTGGAGGTAGAATTCTGCGCGATAAAATCCTCCGCCATTATTGATAGTCGCGACGAGATATTCTAGGGGGAAGTGTGCTTTGAGGTAAAGACTTTGAAAGCTTTCTACTGCGTAAGACGCTGAATGGCCCTTTGCAAAGGCGTAGCCTGCAAAACTCTCGATTTGCCGCCATATTTCTTGGGCATCTACATCCGGGTAGCCCTTGCTCCGGCAATTGGTAAAGAATTGCTGCTCAACGGCTAGAAACTCTTCTCGAGACCGGTATTTACCTGACATGCCTCGACGCAGTACATCCGCTTCTGCGAGGCTCAGTCCAGCGTAGTAATGGGCGACTCTGATGACATCCTCTTGATAAACCATGACGCCGTAGGTTTCAGGCATGATGTCGAGCAATATTGGGTGCGCTTGTGCGCGCCTTTCTGGCTGACGGTGCCGTTCAATATACTCCCGCATCATGCCGGATTGCGCGACACCTGGACGGATGACGGAGCTAGCCGCTACGAGTTCTAGGTAATTGCTTGTCTGTAGTTTGCACATAAGCATGCGCATCGCGGGTGATTCAACATAAAAACAGCCCATGGCACCCCCATTCTTGAGGAGCGCCAGGCTTTTGGGGTCTGTTTTGAAGCGAGCTATGTCGTGAATATCGAGTTGAGCGACTTCGGCCGGCTTATTTTTTTTGAGGATGGTTACACATTCAGAAATCTTGCTTAGTCCGCGCTGGCCTAGGATGTCAAACTTGTGAAGGCCAACGTCTTCGGCGGTGTACATGTCAAAATCCACCGTGGGAAAACCTTTAGGCGGTAAAAACGTGGTAGAAAAGGAATGCAGCGGCTCTTGCGCAATGAGAATCCCGCCCGAGTGAATGCTCATCCGGTGGGGAAGGCCGTGAAGTCGATGTGCATATTGCAGGAGCCGCTGGGCGCTTTCGTCCCCTGCGGGGATTTTTCCTTCCGCAATGGCATCAATTTCAAACTTTGGCAAGCCGAAAACTTTACCCAGTTCACGCACCACCGCGCGGTACTGAAAGGTATTGCAGGCGCCGAGTAAGGCCGTGTGTGGAAAGCGCTTGAAGATGTATGCCGTCAAGTGTTGGCGGTCGCGCCAGGAGAAATCCAGGTCAAAATCTGGTGGGGACTGCCGGTACAGATTGATAAAGCGCTCAAAGTAGAGATCGAGTTCAATGGGGTCGACATTCGTAATCTTTAGCAGGTAAGCGACGATGCTATTTGCGCCACTCCCGCGTCCTACGTAGAAGTAAGATTGTTTCTGTGCATAGCGGATAATATCCCAGTTGATTAAAAAGTACGCAGTAAAGGCTTTTTCTTGAATGATTTGCAGTTCCTTCTCCAGGCGTTCATGAACGGCTCGGCTCGCATTCGGATAGCGGTGAGGAATTGCATCTAAGCATAAGTGCCTAAGGAGCGTTTCGTCTTTGGTACTTGAGCCGGTATAGGTTTGTTGGTTCTTGCCCCCACTCCCCTTTCCTAGCTGTGCATCCCAGGGTCCTAGGCTGGAAAGGAAATATTGCCCTTGTGTCCATAGTTGTTTTGAAAACCGTGCAGCCAGGCTTTGCGCATCCTCCCAGCGGTGCTCGTTCGGTAGATGGTCGTTGACTGTTAATTTGCTTAGCACGGTGTTGTGCTCCATGGCTCGAAGCAATCGATGGCTGTTGAAATCGCTCGTTCCGCGAAAGGCCATGGTGCCCCAGGCAAGGCAGCGTCGCGGCTCAGGATATCGCTCTGCGCGGCGTTGCTCGCTTTCTTCGATGCCGACCCACTCGTCCGCGCGGAGCTTCCGTTCAGGCGCTCGCTGTAGGGGGTAAATTATTCGAACTTCCGCAAGTTGAGGAGGGCTTTCAAGATGTCCTGGCCTGGCCCGGCTCAGCCATGTGTTGATTTGCTGAAACCCATAAGGGCTTTCGGGCAGTAGTATAGCGATTCTAATTCCACCAACTCTTAGATCTACTGCAGGCTGAATCGGGATCTTAGCCAGTTGTAGGCTGGGTAGAATACCTGCGGTGCCATTCACTTCGGCCAGAATCAGCGGGCTGCAGCCGTGTTTTTCTGCTAGGTCTAGGACGTCTTTGGGCTCCAGCACTCCAAAGCGGAAGCTGTACGCCGTGTGGCTAATTATCATGGCTTAAGAGGGGCGCATGCCTTCTAGACGCAGATCGCTTTTGCTTTCGTACTCCTCTTCGCTAAATAGGCGCTCCCCCGTGGGAAGAAGGATTTTAACGTCTTTATTGCGTGGGTTTTTAATGGCCGGAGATATAGGGTAGGCATTTAAGCGCTCTCCTGGATAGGGCTTTAGCAGCTCTGTAATATCTGAAAGTTCGCTGTCAAGCGAAAGCCAGTCCTGCTCTGCATCTCGAGGAATAATGACGGGGGACCGGTGGTGGCGGATCCTTTGTGTTACCGTGTTTGCTGCGACTGTGATGATAGCGAAGGAGCGAATAATCTCCCCACTTGTGGGGTTATGCCACTCGTCCCAGATTCCGGCAAAGGCAAAGGGGCGCTCTTGTTTTCTGAGATAAACGAGGTAAGGCTCGCTGAGCTTGTGGTCTTCTGGGCCTTCGATAAACGCATCAGCAAGGACGAGGCAACGCTGGCTGCGTATGGCTTTACGGAAGCTAGGCTTTTGAATAATGCCCTTGGAGCCGAGGTATCCGGGGTTGTTTTCGGGATTGTGATCTCCTTCGGCTCGCGCATTAAGCAGGCACATGGGTTTTTGGGCCCAGTGGGGAACGAGGCCAAATTGGAAGAGTTGGACTTCTTTCGGTCGGTCGCTGGCAATCACAGGAGCGCGCTCACTCGCCGAAACATTGGGGTTTTTTGGGAAGAGTTCAGGTTGAGGAACGCGGACGCCAAAGCGCTTTTCTACGACGTCAATCCGGCTTATTTGAACATAGCGTCCACACATAGGTGTAGTTATTTAATAGTTTAAACAAAACTATTTAAAATACTGGTTTTGTGTATTTTAAATATTGGTATAGATATTTTCTATAAGTCGTTTTGACTTAGCTGAAGGCCTTAGGATCTTCGGTTCGAAAGCAACGGCGGCGGCTCTCCATTGAAGGGGTTCTCTCGACCAATAGTCCGTGCCCCCATTCCATAAGCACGGACAACGGCTCGGTCTCCATACGTCACGCGAATATGATCCATGGCAGCATACAGTCGGTCGTTTCGGTCGCATGTCTCAAAGAGGTGATACTGCTCCCCTCCCCCTACGAGTCCGCTCAAATGAATACCAATAAGTCGAATTCGAACCCTTCGATCGTAGAGACGCTGAAACAACTCTTTAGCTTTTGGGATCAAGATGGCATCAGAGGCAGTGTAAGGCATGCTGACTTGCTGGCTATGCGTCTGGAAGTCAGCATAGCGGATTTTGATTCGCACACAGCTAGTTAGCTTATGTCCTCGGCGGAGCTGAAAGGCTAGGTTTTCGACCATCGCCACTAGAATGCTTTGAAGCTTTTCAATGTCAGCACTATCCTGATCAAAGGTGCGCTCGGTCGAAATGGATTTCCGCTCATGGCTAGCGCGCACAGGGGATTCATCAAGCCCTTGAGCCTTTTCCCAAAGGGTTTTCCCAGGCTTGCCAAATACGCTGTATAACATATCGACAGGCATTTCCTGAAGGATTCCAATGCTCTGGACGCCTAGATTCCTCAAGGTTTGATAAGTCTTCTCTCCGACCATAGGGATTTTTCGGACAGATAAAGGGGCTAAGAAGCTCCGCTCTGTACCTAGATCAACGTGCCTTTGATTATTGGGTTTCGCTTCTCCTGTGGCTACTTTAGAAACCGTTTTATTTGCAGAAAGACCAAAGGAAATGGGCAATCCGGACTCGCGCATGACGCGTTGGCGAAGCTCGGAAGAAAAGGAAAGGGCGCCAAAAAAGCGATCCATGCCGGTCAGATCGGCATAAAATTCATCAATAGAGGCTTTTTCCAGCAGGGGAACCTGCTCTCGTATGATATCTGTTACTAGCTTGGATTGCTTGGAGTAGGCGGCGGAATTCCCTCGAATAACGACGGCTTCGGGGCATAAGCCTCGTGCCATCCGCATGGGCATGGCGGAACGTATGCCGAATTTCCGTGCCTCATAACTACACGAAGCCACTACGCCTCGGTCGGAGGTGCCTCCAATGAGAATGGGGCGCCCCTCCAGTCGCTGGTCCTGTAGGCGCTCGACGGACACAAAAAAGCTGTCCAAGTCCATATGAAGCACGTGGCGTTGCATGAGGGGGAGCGGATTAGGCGACGTTTTGATTCAATGCTATCCGAAGGGCCCGCACTTCTTGCTGTAGCGCGTCGAGGCGATTTAGGACGACATCATCACCTCCAAACTTGGCGGAGAGGTCCCATTGAATACTCCCCTCCACTTTCCAGACCTCAAGAAGATCCTCAACGTGTACGCAATAGGGTGCGTAGATGGGGTTATCTGAAATGAGTTCGATTTCTCCAGAGGAAAGGATGTGATTGCTTGCTCTTTTAAATACAACACCTTGGTCCTGAGTCAGAAATACATAGAGCTCTCCTGTTTTAATAGAATGCCAGTCCTGCACATAGCTAGAAATCACGTACGAGCCAGGCACAAAAGGGAGCATACTATCTCCTTGAATTTGGAATACGCGTCGAGTTTCTTCAGAGGATAGCTCAGGTATGGGCAATGAAAACTGAGGAAGTGCTTCAACAAAGTCAATATCGCCATATCCCCCAAGGTAGCCGGCGGCCGCTTTGACAGGAACGAGGGATATGCGCTCTCGGTTGCTTTCTGGATCGATAGGTACGGCAAGTACGCGCAACTTTCGGCCAGCAAGGCGCTCTCCATCTATGCCTTTAGAGGCAGACGCCAGGTCCATTCCGCCGACTAAACTATCGAGACTTGTTTGAAATACGCGAGAAAAAGCCATGAGGGTCTCCAGCTTAGGCTCTGCTCTTCCTTCTTCGTAGGATCCAATTAAAGATCTCTTAACTCCTACTCTATCAGCAAGTTGCTGCTGTGTCCATCCATTTTTTTTACGAAGTGATTTCAGGCTATTGGCGAGTTCCATCTTTATTTACTAATTAAATTAGAATACTAAATTAGTTAGTAATAAAGGATTGTGCAAATTTTTTTAATCAGAATGTAGCGGACTGTCGACCATGGCATGCCCTGCAAGCCAAGCACCGGTCCAAGCGGCCTGAAAGTTGAAGCCTCCGGTGAGCGCATCAATATCCAATACCTCTCCGGCAAAAAACAAACCTGATTGAAAACGACTTTCAAAGGTTTGGAAGTTTACTTCCTCGAGGGCTATGCCTCCAGCGGTGACAAATTCTTCTTTAAACGTACTCTTGTCCACTACTTGAAAACTGGACTCGGAAAGTGTTTCGGCCAAGCGACGAACCACGGGCCTACTTAGATCTGACCAATTGGCCGTTTCCGGGATGCGTGCATGGGCGCAGAGCGTCTTCCAAAGGCGAAGCGGCAAACCGTAAAGAGCGTTTGAAATCACGCGCTTGCGCTGAAAATCAAAGTCTTTCCGATGACCATTCAGCTCTTCAAACAAGTCTTCTACATCCATATGAGGAACCCAGTCCACGTAAATTGTGAAGCGATAGTCTTGCTTAGCCATCCAACGGGCCCCAAAAGAAGAGAGCTTGAGCACGGCGGGGCCACTTAGGCCCCAATGAGTAATCATCAGGGGTCCCTCGGTCTCAAAGCCCCCTACAGGTAGTGTGATGCGTGCGCTAGGCACCGAAACTCCCGCCAAATCTTTGAGGCGTGGGTCGTGGATATTAAACGTAAACAAGGAGGCCACCGGAGAGACAATGCGATGCCCTATGTTTTGGACACTGTCCCACATTCGCTTGGAACTGCCGGTAGCCAGAAGGATGCGATCAAAATACTTTGTTTCTCCAGAATCTAAAACGAGGTTAAATCCACCACTTTCTCTCGGATCAATACGCTTAGCGCCAGACCTTAAATGAAATTCAACGCCGGCTCTTTCGGCAAACTCTAATAGACAATTCGCAATGCTTGAAGATTGATTTGATACTGGGAATACGCGGCCATCATCTTCAATTTTCAAGTCTACTCCTCGGTCGGTAAACCATTCCATGGTATCACCGCAAGCAAATTTGTGAAACGGCCCTAGCAATTCCCGCTGACCACGGGGATAATACTCCACAAGCTCCTGAGGGTCAAAGCAGCCATGGGTAACATTACAACGCCCTCCTCCAGAAATCAAAACTTTGCCAAGCAGTGTATTTGATTTTTCGAATACATGAATTTGAGAGTCAGGTGAGGCTTCGCCTGCTGCAATAGCGGCAAAAACACCGGCAGCGCCACCACCGAGAATAGCAATTGAATACGAGGCACTCACCTGACAAAATTACGGGGATTCTGTAGAGTTTAACGCCCCCATGAAGCCGGAAGTGGAATATCGGCTTTGCGAATTTTGATTAAGCGCCCACTTTGCTCGAAATACTCAAGATCATAGAGCCCATAGCACATGGTTCCATCTTCCAGTAATTCCATACCGGTGGCGTATTTAGGATTAAATCCTTGCATAAGAAGCTCATCCTTGGCTACGAGATCCTGCCCCGTATTAAAATGTTCGGATAAAACCCCATAATTCTGCTTAAGGCTTCGATGGTATGGACGGCACACCTTGTTGGCATCCATCATACGAGCGTTGTGGTACGTATTACGACATCCATCATCGCAATACTTTTTATCGGCCCGACCAACGAGGGGCAATCCACACTGTAAACAATACGTTTGATTTCGTTTCATGTTATTTAATGTTAGGTGAAATGATTTTACGAGTGGCAATATATTGTGTGTCATTTGAGCTATTTGTTTGTAAACGGATATACTTATTTACGCTTTTACTAACATTTGTAAACAAATATTACCGATTTGATACTAAGCCAGAAGGATTTTTGGATTGAACTAAAAACATGAAATATGGCGAATATGAAAAATCGAATCACGCTCATTGGGCGGGTTGGGCAAAGTCCCGAGAGTAAATCCTTTGATTCTGGAAAACAACGATGTCAATTTTCTCTGGCCACCAATGAAAAGATAAAAACCTCCCAAGGCGACGTAAAGGAGGATACACAGTGGCACTCTATCGTTCTTTGGGGCTCACTTGCTGAGATAGCTGAGAAGTATGTTCGCAAGGGCGACTTATGCGCCCTGGAGGGAAAGTTGGTCTATCGGAGCTATGAAGATGCCAATGGCCAAACCGTATACAGAACGGAAATTATTGGAAACGACCTTCAATTATTAAGCCCGAAGTCTTCTGAAATGCCAAACGATTGAATTTGATCTTGCGAAACCACGGTGCCTGGCAAAAGATGGCTTAAGGATTGCTCACAATGACTTTGAATCCAGCTGGGCATCGTGGGGTCGTATGCCTCAACCACCCATTGAATTACAAATTGACCCTCTATGACTCGTTCTTCGAGTCTTAAATGGGTCGTCCCATTCGAATGATGAATAAGCCATTCATTCGCGGGGTAGTCATTCATGGGTAAATCATGATATGCTTGAATGTTAGGATCTAAGTCTGTCCATGAGGGCAGTCGATCTAAATCTATTAGGAGCGCGCTTAATTGTTTGCCTACGGGTGCTCTGCTCCAATCGCTCAAATGAATGCCTGTTTCGAATGTGATAGTGGCCACTCCGTGTTCTTGGAAATACTCTCCAAATGCTGTAGGATAAAATTGGTCATCGAAGCGAGCAACGGCCCCAGGCCATTTGGGTAATAATTGTCCGATCCATTTCGCTAAAACACGCTGGGCGAGGTCTTGAGCGCTTTGCTGGGCCTCATTGGGCGCTTCGGGGTGTCCCTTGGGTGCAAGCAAGGAAAAAGCTGCAGGCTTATTGCTTCCTTTTGGGAAAAAGCGTGGCCGCTGGTCATGGAGATTGAGGACAAGTTCAGGTTTAAATGAGCGAAAGGCAGCGACCAACGCTTGTGCCTCTGGACTTATTAGCGCTCGTGCATCCCGATTGATATCCATGCCCTGAGCGTTCAGCCGGGTAAAAGCTTCAGCGCCATCAGGGTTAAGGATGGGGATGATGAAGTAGCTGGAAGCAAGCGTTGAGGATGACATAAGGTCCATTAAGGCTTCAAATCCAGTAGGTTCATTTCCATGCATTAGGGACCAAGCCATGATCCGTTTGGCGTCCTGGGCATTTGTGAAGCCACAGATTGGGCGACCCTCATAGGAGCGACCCAGTTCGATTTCAGTCCAATTTAGACGAATTGCCGCTGTGCGGGCTCGTCCCAAACGTTGATCAAATGACTGGTATCGCATGTTTCAAATGTACGCAGGCATAATTGCTCTTCATTCCCGATGTTTGTGAAATGAAAAAGACCATCGTCCCATTAGCCCTATTGATCACTTTAAACCTCCAATCACAACCGATTACCTTTTGTGCTGGAAGTTGTGCTGACCTGCGTGATGATGAGGCAGAATCCATTTTTATTCAAATCGCGGAAGAGGAAAAGTCCTTTTTTCTTTGGTTAGGCGACAACCTATATTTCAAAAAGGAAGACTGGCAGGGCGAAAGTGAGATGCGTGATGCCTACCAGCAGCGATTTTCGACGCAACCAGTTCAAGCCCTCTTGAAGAGTAGTCGCCAATTAGCTATTTATGACGATCATGATTTTGGCCCGAATGATTCGGACTCTTCTTTTACTGGAAGGCGTTTCAGCGCCCACGCCTTCGCTGAGCAATGGAAGGAAACGCCTACGCAAGTGGAGCGCTATGGTGACATTCGTTGGGCTGAACGCTATGGGTCTACCTTAATGATAGGTTTGGATGATCGTTTTCACCGCGGCCCCGTAGGAACTCAAATTTTAGGTCGTGGTCAGCTTAATTGGCTCGCTAAAACCCTCTCTGAAAATTCGGATGCCTCCATCGTTTTTATTGCAGTGGGCTCGCAGGTTCTAAATGATGCAAAGGTTTTTGAGAATTATGCTCGTTTCCAGGAACGTGATGAGTTTATGTCTCTCTGCGCGCGAGCAGGAATGCCGGTTGTATTTCTTACTGGAGATCGCCATCATGGAGAGATTAGTCAAAAAAGAGTGGATGGAGTTACCCTGACGGAGATTACCGCCTCCCCTCTGACCTCTACCACGCATGACCCGAGCAAGGAAGAGCTCAAAGCAAATCGTTCTCTTGTAAAAAACACGGTAGTGAGTGAAGCACACTACGCGCGAATCCATTGGGATGGCCTATCGGAACTGACGGTAGATTTGGTAGGTAAATCGGGTACTACGATAGTAAACAAAAAGATATACTTGCTACCTTTGTAGCACTATGCCGATCGATGTCCACCCCGAAAACCAACGCCTCGTAGCCTGGATGCAAATCAAAGGGTTGAATGCCTCGCAGCTGGCTCAACGACTGGAAACGTCTCGAGCTACCATATCTCACGTTGTGAACGGACGCAATAAGTTGAGCTTGAACCTAGTCCAGTCCCTCGCTCGAGAATTTTCAGATTTTGACCTTTACTATGTGGTCATGGGAAAACATCTACTCCCCGGTCAAGCGCTGACGGAAAAAGCTCCGAATGAGCGACTAGTAAACGAAGACCTTGTGGGGAGTTTAGAAACCTTGATCATTATCGAAGGGGATCATTTCGAAGTAAAAACTCGAAGGTCATCGAATTAAACCATTCACTCATCTTTGGGTTAATGGGTCATGTACCTTATTGAACGTAGCCAAGACCTGCCTATCCCTTTAGAGGAAGCGTGGGCTTTTTTTTCTTCTCCGAACAATCTGTCTAAGATTACCCCTAAGAATCTTGGTTTTGTCGTTATGGGAAGCCTTCCAGAGCATATGTACGAGGGACTTTTTATCCACTATAAAGTCTCCCCTTTAGCCGGTATACCCATGAAGTGGACCACTGAAATAACCCATATTCGGCCCATGGAATATTTTGTGGATGAACAACGAGTTGGTCCCTATTCCATTTGGCATCATGAGCACTTCTTTGAGGCTATTCCTGGGGGAGTTCGAATGACTGACCGGGTGCATTATCAAGTTCCTTTTGGGATTTTAGGTCGTTTAGTTCATCCTTTCCTCGTTCGCCCTCGACTGGAAGAGATATTTTCTTTCCGTTTCAAAGCGGCTGAAGAACTCTTTGCATCTTAATTTTGTTGTATGGCTGAGCCCTTTAAGCAAAATCCTATAGACAAAGATAAAGTAGCCGAAAACCCTGGCCTCTTGCCCTATGCCCACCACGTGGGAGGCGTGCCTATTGTGCCTACTCAAGAAGGCATTCAGCGCTCGTCTGCGCTATCGTCGATGGACTTTCAAACGGATCTTCAACTGGGACAAATTAAAGAACAGATGGAGCTTTTGGCAGAGCAAGCCCGGAGCATTCAAAAGCGTAAGCAAGTCTCTGAGTGGATCTACAATGCAAAAATTTCGTTCAAGCCTGAAGTGAACCACGTCTACCACTTGTACGAGCGAGAAGATGGCAGCTTTACATTGTCCCTTTTGAGCCCGGAAGAGTTTGCTTTGAGTTTGCGCCAACTTGGACGATTCGTTCATACGATTCGCCTTTTGGGCGATCACACATGGCATATTGAACGATAAATGCAGCATCCCTCCCCCATTGCATTATTGGATTCCCGCTTTGAACCCTGTAAATCGGGTGAATTGCATCCTCAGGAAGTATGGTTACTGCATGGGTATGCGAGCAATCAAGACGATTTATTTGGCTTTGCCCCCTACCTATCTAAGGCATTTTCCGTTCGATCCCTTCGAGCTACGCAGCCTTTAGATTTTGGCGGCTACGCGTGGTACGCCCTTTCCTTTGATGAACAAGGTATCCGCCATACGAATGAGCAAGAAGCCCTTCGGTCCATCGATCGGGTGGCTGAAGCCCTTCATTGGTATGCGCTAGAGCACCCAGACTCCCCACGCCCGATACTCGTGGGATTTTCGCAGGGCGGCATTTTGAGTAATGCCATAGCCACCAAATACCCTGAATTAATCAAAGCCGTGGCTGCCATTGCGAGTTACTTTCCGGTTGAATGGAGCTTTCTAGAAGCCCCCGTATCCCCTGTCCCTCATTGGTTAGCCATTGGATCGGAGGATGGGGTTGTTCCAACTACATTGTCTTTGCCCAGTTTTGAAAAAGCCAAATCCAAATTCGGCATTCCACTTGAGATCAAAACTTACCCTATGCCCCACACCATCAGCCCGGCGTGCTTTAATGATCTAGTTTCCTGGCTGAAGAAACAGCTAGATTAGGCTTTCAATTCTCTTTTCCAGATCTGCAGCCCTCTCCACGCCATTGCCATCATTATCGCCGAATATGCGGCATAAATGGGAAGATCCCGGACAAAACACAAAAATACCATGGCCAAATTTGTTATGATCCATGTGTGCCAATTTTCAATGACCCTTTTTGCTTGAAGGTAGGTTGCGATCAGACTAAATGTGAAAATGCTCGAATCCAAAAGGGGGTTAGGATTTGGACTGTAGAGTGCAAAGACTAAGGCAAGGCTAGCCGAACAGGCGATTCCGAGAAATAATCCAAGCCAAGCTTCTTTTCGTTTTAATGAACGCATCAAGCCAGTGACTCCGGGTCTACCCCATTGCATCCAACCATATACAGCCATGGCAGAATAGGCCAGATTCAATGTAGACTCTAGATAGAGATTTTGTGCAAAGAACAAGAAGGACGCTAAAAGGCATCCCAAGAGGCCCGCGGGCCATGCCCAGCGTTTATGACGAATGAGCCCTAAAACATAGAGGAGATTGAACAGGGCAGAAAATCCTTCGACCCAGCGCATACTCTTTATCCCACCAGTTCTTTGACGAGATCTGCGGCTTCTTTCAGTTGAATCGCGGAGTAGACCTTGAGGCCACTTTCATCAATCAACTTTTTGGCCTCAGCGGCGTTTGTTCCTTGGAGGCGAACGATAATGGGCACAGGAATTTCACCAATGCTAGCATAGGCGTCCACAATACCTTGAGCTACCCGGTCGCAGCGGACAATACCTCCGAAGATGTTCACCAGGATGGCTTTGACGTTGTGATCTTCAAGAATGATGCGGAAGGCTTTTTCTACGCGCTCAGCATTGGCGGTGCCTCCTACATCCAAGAAGTTAGCGGGGTTGCCACCAGCCATTTTGATGATGTCCATCGTGGCCATGGCCAGTCCAGCGCCGTTGACCATGCACCCTACGTTGCCATCGAGCTTTACAAAGTTCAATCCAGCCTGGTCTGCTTTGACTTCGGTCGGGTCTTCTTCGCGGAAGTCGCGCAAAGCAGCTAATTCTGGGTGACGGAAAAGCCCATTGCCATCCAGTGCGACTTTGGCGTCGACGGCCATAATCTTATTGTCGCTGGTCTTCAACACAGGGTTGATTTCGAATAAGCTCGCGTCAATGCCTTGGTATGCGGCCATCAAACTCTTTACAAAGACGACCATTTCTTTAAATGCAACGCCCGAAAGCCCCAGATTGAAGGCAATTCGGCGTGCTTGAAAGTCTTGAAGCCCCACCGAAGGATCAATGCTTTCGGTAAATATTTTTTCGGGGCTGCGCTCCGCGACGGCTTCGATATCCATGCCGCCCTCGGGGCTATACATGATCATGTTGCGTCCCGCAGCGCGGTCTAAAAGGATGCTCATGTAGTACTCCTCCGTTTCGCTTTCGCCCGGATAGTACACATCTTCAGCAATCAGCACTTGATGCACCTTCTTGCCTTCTTTAGAGGTCTGAGGGGTCACCAGTTGCATTCCAATGATGTCTGTTGCGCGGGCTTTTACCTCCTCAAGGTTTTTTGCCAACTTGACTCCACCGCCTTTGCCTCGTCCACCTGCGTGTACTTGAGCTTTGACCACATACCATTGGGTCCCAGTTTCTGCGGTGATGGCCTTAGCGGCTTCAACGGCTTCTTCTGGGCTGCTCGCGACCTTGCCGCGTTGAACACGCACGCCATAAGAGGCGAGAATATCTTTTCCTTGGTATTCGTGGAGATTCATACGTATAGCTTTCTTAAGTGCTCGGCAAAGGTACTTCTCGAATCCTGGAAATCCGCGCTACTTTTGGAGTCTATGTCGACTCTACTCGAAGCACGCAATTTGACTAAATCCTATGGGGAGGTATCTGTTTTAAATGGTCTTTCCCTGGAGATTGAACGTGGTGATTTTCTGGCTATTACTGGGCAATCAGGATCCGGTAAATCCACATTACTGCACATTCTAGGCGGGTTGGATCATGCCGATTCTGGGGATTTGTTTTTTGAAGGAGAGGCCTACCCAAACCAAAGCAAAGCGGTCGATCGCTTCCGCAATACGCATTTGGGATTTGTCTTTCAATTTCACCATTTGCTTCCAGAATTTACCGCCTTAGAGAATATTTGCATGCCCGGTTGGATCGGTAAACACGAGGATATCGAAGCGCGAGCGTTGCATTGGGCAGAGGCTTTAGGAGTGGCACAACGCCTGAATCACCTCCCGTCGGCCCTCAGTGGTGGTGAACAACAGAGAGTGGCGGTAGCACGGGCTTTGGTGCACGGGCCCAAATTACTACTAGCCGATGAGCCCTCGGGGAATCTGGATCGCCAACGATCGTCAGAATTATTTGACATTCTTCAAGACGTACGCAAACATAGCGATGTAGCCATGGTGGTGGTTACCCACTCGGAAGAATGGGCGGCAAAGGCCGATCGAACTTTACACTTGAGTGATGGCGCATGGCGCAGCTGATTCCGGCCGAAGAATTAAAAAGCTGGCTAAATGCTTGGTCTCAGCGATATGAGCAAGTAGATTTTATTCCACTTGATCCGATTTCCATTCCCCACCGATACGAGTCTCCTGAGGACATCGAGTGCGTGGCCTTCATGACGGCCACGATTGCCTGGGGACGAAGAGCTTCCATTCTGCAGAGTGCGCATCGCATGTTTGAGCCGATGGGAAATTCCCCCGTGGCCTTCCTCGTCGATGCGAATGAAGAGGATTTAGAAAGCCTCGTTTGGGCTCATCGCACCTTCTTGCCAGAGGATGGCTTGCGCTTCATGAAATCGTTGCAATCTTGGTATCAGAAGCATAACAGTCTGGCGCATGGCTTTGAGCTAAAGCGCGGTGAAACGGACTATCACGCGGCAATTGATCGATTTAGATTCGTCTTCGCTACCCACTGGCTAGATTCACGTTCGGCGAAACACCTAGCCTCTCCGGCTCAAGGGTCTGCCGCCAAACGTTTACATCTGTTTTTGCGTTGGATGGTGCGTTCCTCGAACAAAGGAGTGGACTTCGGCCTTTGGAATGCTGATCCAAGCTTCCTATCCTGCCCGCTGGATGTTCACAGTGGCAATGTCGCTCGTGCTTTGGGCTTATTGGATCGCAAAGCGAATGATCAAAAGGCTGTTTTAGAATTAGATCTAGCCTTGAGAAGCATGGACCCCAAAGACCCTGTGCGCTATGATTTTGCGCTTTTTGGCCTCGGAGAAGCGGGTATTTTAAAGGAAGGATTTGCTGGTGATGCCTACACGGACTTCGTACCTTCCCCACGATGAGTAACGCCCCACTAGCCGAACGAATGCGGCCTAAAAAGCTGAGCGATTATGCCGGCCAACATCATGTTGTGGGTGCCAAAGGGGCGCTTCAGCCTGCCCTTGATCAAAAACGATTACCCTCACTCCTCTTCTGGGGACCTCCAGGCGTTGGTAAGACGACCCTCGCGCAGTTACTTGCAGAGCAGGTCGATATGCCGTTCACGGCCATATCCGCCATTTCGAGCGGAGTAAAGGAAGTCCGAGAGGTGATTCAACGTGCTGAAAAGGATCGAATGTTTCATCCGCGCGGGCGGGTGCTTTTCATTGATGAAATCCACCGCTTTAGCAAGTCTCAACAAGATGCCTTACTCGCTGCGGTGGAAAAAGGCACGATTACTTTGATCGGAGCCACAACCGAAAACCCCAGTTTTGAAGTCAATTCTGCCCTATTGTCGCGTTGCCAGTTATTTGTTCTGAAATCACTTGAAGAGGAAGAGCTTATTCCTCTAGGAATTAAGGCAATAAGTTCAGATGAATTCTTAAAAAGTACCGCAGTAAGCGAAGTAAACTTTAAAGCGATATACGGCTTCACCGGTGGCGATGCTCGACGGTTCCTGAATACGCTAGAGAGCCTGTGTCTCGTCGCTAAAAATGACGGCCGATCCCAAATAGATTCGGACTTTGTCCTAGAACACGCTCCAAAAATGGCTCCTAAGTATGACCGTGCAGGAGAACAACATTATGATATCGCTTCGGCACTTATCAAATCTATTCGAGGTAGCGATCCGCAGGCGACTGTGTATTGGCTAGCACGTATGATAGCAGGGGGAGAGAGTCCCACCTTCATCGCCCGAAGGTTATTGATTGCCGCAGCTGAGGATGTTGGCTTAGCCAATCCCAATGCATTGACCGTGGCCACGGCTTGTTTCCATGCGGTAGAGCGTCTTGGCATGCCTGAAGGTCGGAATCCTTTGAGTGAATGTGCCATCTACTTAGCAAGTAGCCCAAAGTCGAACCGGGCCTATTTGGCCATCAATGCCGCCTTAAAAGAGGTGCAACAGTCAGGGGATTTGGAAGTTCCGCTTCATTTGCGAAATGCCCCGACTCAGACCATGAAGGATTTGGGCTATGGAGAGGCATACCGTTATCCGCATGACTTCCCGGGCAGTTTCGTTTCCCAAAACTACCTACCCAAAGGTCTATTTGAAAACCAGTTTTATACGCCCGGAGAGAATCCAACCGAAGTGCGCATCTCGGAATGGCTCAATGCCCGCTGGTCGAAAGAATCATGATTTCCGTCCGGCGGTTTAGGGCTTGCCCCGCTTCCGTCTCGTTGGAGGCTAGAGGTCGAGCTGCACCAAAGCCTTTGGCCCGCATGCGTTCCCGAGCGACACCCTGAGCAACCAAGGCCTCAAGAACCGCTGCACAGCGCTTATCACTTAGCGCCTGGTTATACATAGTTGAACCTTGGTTATCTGTGTGGCCCTCTACCTGAATTTCCAAGGAGGGATTTTCTTGAAGCCAGCCGGCTACGCGATAGATTTCGACCATGGAAGCAGGCAATAGCTCGGCTTCGTCAAAGGCGAACAGCAAATTATTCAGACGGAAGGCATCTCCTATGTGCGTTTTGCGCAGGAAAACGGTGTCCTTTTGCACATTTCCAGCACGCTCTTCTGTGAGGAGCCGGTAGCTCTCAAAATTGTAGCCAGGGGCTTGTACACTGAAGGCCATTTGTGTGTTTAAGGGTAAGCTGGTTTCAAATAGAGGGCCCGAATGCGTTACTTCTTGCTTCAAACCTTGACGTGATATGGACCATTTAGCCGCGGGAAGGGCCTCCCTCGTTTCCACATCCAGGGCATAAACCTCAAGCCATACGATGGGATTAGCACGCGCCTCTGCGGGAAGTTCAAATTCAAAAATGACGGGAAGGTTATTCGATTCGGGGGCTATTTCAGTACCGTAGGTGCTTATTTCCTCTTCCCAAACCGATTCACCGAGCAATCCGCCCGACAAGAAACCGCTAAGGCCATCAGGAGCCACAACCAAGCCAAAATTGTCCAAATGGTCGTTAATGGGATAGCCTAAATTCTCGGGAACTGACCAGCTGCCGTCGGACTGCCATACAGACTTGTAAAGGTCCATGCCCCCCATGCCCACATGACTTGTGGAAGCAAAGTACAAGGTCTTACCATCTGCATGCAGGAAAGGGCTAAACTCATTTCCCTTACCGTTAATGGTAGCTGGCAACACCTCTGCCTTGCTCCAGTTTTCGCCATCCCAGCGGCTCATCCAAATATTGGAATGGCTTCCCGGCTTCTTGGAATCCCGAATAAAAAAGAGGTGCTGTCCATCCGCCGAAAGGCATGGCTGGGTCTCCCATTGGGGGGTGTTTACGGCGGCCCCTATGTTCTTTCCTTGGGTCCAGCCAAAGTGGGTAAATTCGGACAAGTAGATATCACACGAGCCATAGCCATCTTCTCTCTCGCAGCCCGCGAAGACCATTCGGTGTTCATCCCCTTGGACCGAAACAGCGCCCTCATTCAGCAAGGTGTTGATCCAACCCTCCACTTTGTGCGGAACAGCCCAACCCAATGAGTCTCCAGCAAACGTGCTATAGATGTTTTCATCCCGTGGTATTTGGTGGTAGTTGCGCCCTGTAAAGTACAAGGTGCTTTGGTCGCCAGAGATGCTTGGAAAGAAGTAGGATTCAGGAAAGCGTTTTCCCGTTTGGACGTTTTTAATGCTTCTTGGCACAATGCCGAGCGAAGGGGTTTGGCGCGCTTGTAGTCCAAAAGCCGCATTCGCTTGGAGGCGTTTAGCATCTATAATTTGGGTCTCGGGGAGGCGTTCAAGAGCGAGATAGGCAGACCAAGCAGTCAGTGAAGTTTGGTATCCCCCAAAACCCAAAGCGGCGCGACCCAGGTTAAAATACCCTGCACGGGCTGAGCCGGTATGAGCGGCTTGACCGAGGGCGTCAAAGCACTTCGTCGAATCATCCCAACCCTCATAAAGTTCTCCAAGGGCTAACCAGGCGGCCGGATATTTGGGATCCAACTTTACGGCGCGTAGAAAGTGCTTTTCTGCTTTGAATAGGTTACCCGTTGGATAGAGGAATTCCCGAATGCCCTTTTGATAGGCCGAAACAGCCCCTCTGCTTTGAGCAAGAAGCGGGATGCTCCATCCACAAAGCAGCGTGAATAAAATGACTCGAATACCCATGGTAAAGCACTAAGGTACGCGTGTAAAACTGTAACTTCGCCTCTGATCTACAACGGCCATGAGTGCTTCATCGTTTGACCAAGTCAAACAGGTTTTTACGGAGTTTTTAGAGACCAACGGGCAGCGTAAAACGCCCGAACGCTATGCCATACTCCATGAAATTTATTCTCAGGATGATCACTTTGACATTGAATCACTCTATGGTTCAATGAAAATCAAGAACTACCGTGTTTCTCGGGCGACCTTATATAACACAATAGACCTGCTGTTGCAATGCGGTTTGGTGCGGAAGCATCAATTTGGTCAATCTCAAGCCCAGTACGAGAAGTCGTATTTCAACAAACAACACGACCATGTCATTTTAGTCGATAGTGGGGAAGTAAAAGAGTTCTGCGACCCCAGAATTCAGCAAATCAAACAAAGCATTGAAGAGGTGTTTGGAGTGGAAGTCACCGGCCATCAACTCTATATATACGCAAAATCCAAAAAGGAATGAATCACGGAGCAGACATTTTACTCGGCCTGCAATGGGGGGACGAGGGAAAAGGTAAAATTGTTGACGTACTCACTAAGAAGTATGATGTCGTTGCACGCTTTCAAGGGGGCCCCAATGCAGGTCACACGCTGGAATTCAACGGAATCAAACATGTTTTGCACACGATTCCGTCGGGTATTTTTCATGAAAACGCCATGAACATCATCGGCCATGGTGTCGTGATGGACCCGGTGATTTTCTGCAAGGAAATTGACAAATTGATGGAGCTAGAGCCAAAATGCCTGGATCGACTGCAGATTTCCCGCAAGGCACATTTGATTTTACCTACGCACCGCCTTTTAGATGCAGCTTCAGAAGCGGCTAAGGGCAAGAACAAAATCGGTTCGACCCTCAAAGGCATTGGCCCAACCTATATGGATAAGACAGGCCGAAATGGTTTGCGTATCGGAGATATTGAATTGCCTGATTTCTTGGACCGCTACAATGCGCTGAAGGCTAAGCACATGCAAATGCTTGGGGATTTCGTGCCTGTCTTCGACTTAGACGAAGCGGAAGCAGCTTGGATGGCTTCGATCGATCGCCTCCGCCCGATGCAATTGGCCGATACCGATGTACTCATTCAAGAGGCCTATAAATCAGGTAAGCGAATATTAGCTGAAGGGGCTCAAGGAACACTCTTGGATATTGACTTCGGTACCTACCCGTATGTCACATCTTCAACGACTACTGCTGCTGGAGCCTGCACAGGCTTGGGTCTTGCGCCAAATCGCATTGGAGACGTACTGGGGATTTTCAAAGCCTATTGTACCCGCGTGGGTAGTGGCCCCTTCCCTACCGAGCTAGATAATGACCTGGGTCAGGCTATTCGTGATAAAGGCCATGAATATGGCAGCACCACGGGACGTCCTCGCCGCACCGGTTGGTTGGACCTCCCTGCACTGCGCTATGCCGTCGAAATAAACGGAGTGACCCAGCTCATGATGATGAAGGCCGATGTGCTTTCAGGAATGAAAGAGCTAGAGGTTTGCACAGGCTACAAATACCGCGGCGAAACCATTAGCCATCTACCCTATTCTTTAGAAGAAGATCTTTTGGAGCCTGTGTATACCACGCTCAGAGGCTGGGACGAAGATTTGACAGGCGTAACTGACGTGAATCACCTTCCTCAGTCATTAATTGACTACACCCGATTCATAGAACAAGAAACGGGCGTTCCCATCGTTCTTATCTCTGTGGGACCTGATCGCGAACAAACTTTGTGGCGTGCATGAAGCGGCTCCTTGCCGCTCTCATAATCTGCCTGTCGTGGACTGCCCTTGGGCAGCTTCGACCTGGACAACGTATCGATTTATTACACAGTACTTCGGTGACTGTAAAGCGTACTTCCACAGGCCCCGTTCATATACTCAAAGGGGACGTAGCCTTCAAGAATCGCGATGGAGTATTTTACTGTGATTCCGCTCGATGGTGGCGCAAAGACGATCGCTTTCTCGCCTATGGGAATATTCGATTCCGAGGGAAGGATGGGGTCCGCTTAAGTTCTCAAACACTAGACTATACGAAAGGCTTAGCATTTCTACGGGGCCAAGTTGTCTTAAAGCACGAGAGTCAGACCCTTAAAACCCCAAGTCTGAGGTATGATACCGAAAATGAGACGGGCACCTTCCACGAAGGAGGTAATATAGAAACCGCAGATGGCAACTTAACGTGTAGATCCGGCCAATATTGGGCCACGGAATCCCGCTTCCTATTTGAGGGCGAGGTCCACGCGCTTACCAAAGAGTATGTGATTGACTGTGTACGTATGGAGCAATGGCCCAATGACCATCTATACTACCTAGATCAAGGGGGTCGGGCAAAAACGGATCATGGATCCATGAACTTCGGGCGAGCGCTCCTCCAGACGGAGCCAAAAATCAGTCATTTTTACCGAGGGGTGGTCGGAGTGGACTCGCTTATTCAATTCAACGCAGATAGTCTCTACCAAATCGAGGCAGACTCTCAAACCGAGCTATATGGCAAATCAAAGCCGGCCCAATGGGCGGACTGGGGTGCTGACAGCATGGAAATTCACGCAATGGCCATAGTTCGAACGCTTCGATATGCTAATGCCGATGGAAACGTGAGCACATTTATACAAGGCATGGCCAGTCATTCCGAATCCATGCGTTGGAACGCCACAGATTCCATTCTACATTTATTTGGATTGCCAGTGGTTTGGGCGGAGGACTATCAAGTCTGCGCTGACACTTTGAGGTTTTACCTACAGTATGAGCCCGACCTAGACTCCATATATGGTCTAGGACTCGTCCATTTGAGTACGGCAGTCGATTCTTTGCGCTCTGATGAAATGGCCGGCGCCATGCTTTCCGGCTTCATGAGTCAGCAAAAAATGAAAAGCCTTCGGATCCAAGGCAATGCGCAAGCCCTATTTCATCCGGACCCACAAAGAAGCTCTCAAGTCCTAAGTGCCGAAATCTTATTGCTTTTTGCGGAAGGCAAATTGCTCGAGGTACAATTCATCAAAGGACCACAGGGCGACGTAAAATCCTCCTCGAGTTCTTCTTCGACGCATTTGCCCGGGTCACGCCCTCAGCGGAGTCAACGACCGCTCAGAATGGAAGCGATATCTGGCTTGAAGTAATGAGGTCCCTTCAAAACTTTACCATCCTCTCGATAGATGGGTTGACCATCATCACCTAGTTTGCTCATGTTACTGCGCTGAATCTCCCGAAAGACGTCTTCAATTTTACCTTGCATTCCATGGGTGATCATAGTTCCACACAAGATGTAGAGCATATCTCCCAGGGCGTCGGCTACCTCAACCAAATTGCCTGACTGTGCGGCTTCAAGGTATTCATCATTCTCTTCGGCCATCAGTCGATGACGTAAGGCAATGAGGCCTTGATCCACCCCTGTACTGGGGCTTTTACAATAGGGAATGCGATAAACTTCATGGAATTTGGTCACGGCGGCTATTTGTTCCTGCATGTCAGTTATTTTTGTGACAAATTACCACTCTTGGAAAACATAGGCACAGGACATTGGATATTCGCGGGGATTTTTACTCTCGGGTTTTTGGGCTATCTTATTTGGAGCTATCGCAAAGATGCACGGATTCATCTGATGCATTATGGCAGCAACCTAAAAATCGTTTTGGGCGTGGTAATGCTTCTTTTTGTGATTTACATTTTTAAACGACTTTAGTATGCGTTCATTTTCATCCTATCTAGCTCCTGCGGGTATTCTGATTTTAGCTTTGAGCACGCGTTTCTTACCTCACTTTCCCAATTTCACCGCGGTAGGTGCTGTGGCCCTTTTGGGAGGATTTTGGACCAAAGACCGTCCGGCGGCCTTTTTGCTTCCACTTCTTCTTTTGTATGTGAGTGATATGGTTTTAAATAATCTTTTGTATGCCAGTGTATCCTCATCATTTACATGGGGTTACCCCGGTATGGTTTGGGTGTATGTGGGCCATTTAGCTATGATATTTTGGGGTCAAAACGCTTCACGCATGCAGGGCATAGCGGGCGCAGGACACGCTGTTGTGGCGAACGTCCTCTTTTTCGCCTTGTCAAACTTTGGATTCTGGTTAGGGAACCCAGCTTTATCTCAATCCACTTATGGACTGCTTACGGCATATCTGGCAGCCATCCCCTTCTTCGTTTCTTCGACAGCAGGAACGCTTGTATTTGGCGCCATTATGCAATGGGCTTATTCCAAGCGCAGTGTGCTCGGTATAGCGTAAGCAAAATCTCCTTCTTAAAAAGAAAGCCGGGCGATAGACCCGGCTTTCTTTTTATAAGGAGTACGAAAGCCGCACTTGCACGTAGCGTCCTGGCATGGGATATCCTGGCTGGAAGACAATCGCTTGATTGAACAGATTTTCCAGTGATAGATTGGCTCTCCATGCCGCAGACAACCGATGGGTATACTGAAACCCAAAAGTCGACTGAGCCGCTAGAAAGGCTTCTGGGCCGGACCCTGGAGCGGCCCAGAACGTAGGAGCCGCTGTTTGCCCAGTCCAGGTCATCGCCCATTCTCCTTTTGCCCAACGCCGAGAAACCATTGCATTGGCCAGCCAAGGAGCTACATACGGCGCCAAATTTCCATCATAATCGGTCACACGGACATAGCGCAGGTTTGCGCTAAACACCCAATCCTTGAGGGCGTAACGTCCAGTAAGTTTGGCACCTTGTCGATCCCACGAACTCTGGTTCACTGGGCGCCAATTCCCAAAATCATCGGGGAGCCATATGATGGCTTGCTGTAGTTGCGTACTAAAGACCTGAGCTTCCACACTGCCGCGGGGAAATGACTTTCGTACAGTGCCGTTTGCTTCCCATCCTTTTTCTGGATCTAAATCTGGATTTCCAAAACCCGTCCAAAACAAATCATTCATAGTGGGGAATCGAAACATTTGGCGAAACTGGCTGGACCATGTCCATGACCGCGTTTTTTTCTCCCAAACGACCTGAGGCGCGAACGGACTTTTTTTGCTGTCCCAAGCTGACCATTTGGCGCCTAAAGAAATCTTCCCTAGACGCGTAACGGGTGATTCTGCCATGAGGTTTAGGGTAACATAATTGATCGTGACATCCGGTTTGTACACCCCATTCATTCGATTTACACCGACAGTCTCCTCGTTGTAAAGCTTCCATTTCTTCCAATGGGTACCCGTGTAGAAGCGCATATAGGCGCCTTGGCTGGTATTTGTGTCCGAATACCACGGTCCCTGGTAAAACTGATTTTGGTTCCAAAGTACCTGTTCAGTTCGGAACTGAAGATGCTCAAAGTTGTACGATTGGTACTGGCTTACTTGCGCACGGAGGTCCTGTTGGCGCGCAGGAATGTCTTCAAAATCAAAAATGGACGCAGGGAGCCCGCGATCGGCGGAGACCATATAAGCGGTTCCACCGGTGCTCCAACGCCCTCCATTATACCTACGCTCATGCGTTAAAAAGAGTTCTTGTCTGTTTCCATCTGCTCCGTTGCGACGCAGGCCAGCATCACCGTGGCGGTAATCATTCTTCCAAGCCTCGGTGCCTCCACCTATTCGCATGCTGGACTTTTCGGTTTTGGACACCGTCCAAATGCCCCCTATCCCTGCTGCTTTTAAGCTGCTGCCTTTTAATTCAAGGACATCTGTGCCTTGCCCACGCACGTCCAGGAGTTCGCCTAAAGCTTGGCCGCTTTGATACTGAGAAGCTAGCGCCGTACCCCAAGAGCGGGCTTGCCCCCATTGCGGCAACAAGGAAAAGTCAGCTACACCGAGGTCCGGCGCGAGCAAAGGAAGCCCCTCCCAAGAACCCTGCACGTAAGCCGAGGGATACCCGTCGCGACTTAAAAGCAGCGATGCGCCTGGAGACGTCATGCGTATATCTGCGCCGCTGCTCCAAAGTCCCATAGCATCGGGCTGGCTTAGGCTGCTTTGCGCGGAGGGCGCCTGACTCCAAATGGGGACCGTTGAAAGTTGAAGTGTGCTGTCTGGGCTATGGGCATAACTGGCCATAGCGCCAAAGCTAAGCCCCAGAAGGACTGCAAAGGGTCGTGTTTTCATATCGCTTCAGCGCTAGGCCCGGCACTGACGGGGGTATAGAACTTGGCAGGTCTTCTGGCTCCCTGTCGCTTCGTGGCCTTCCCAGACTATCCAGTGGCATATTCACGAAGCGTATCAAACAGGTTACAGCTGCGGGTACAGCTCCGGAATTGCACCGGATTCCCTTTTAAGCCTTTCTAATTAAAAGGCACGCAAGAACCCCGCAAATTTAGAGAAAAAAGCGACGCGCAGCGTTGTGTGCTGCTTCAAGGGCCAGCGGGGATACATTGGTCTGGATACCTTCGGACAAAGCGAAGGTTAACAGGCTTTCGGAAGGCAAATTCCCGCACAATTGATCTTGTGCCAAAGGGCAGCCTCCGTAACCCAGTAAGGCGGAGTCAAATCGACAAACGCCTGCTTCCCATCCAGCTTGGACTAAGCCAGAGCGCAACGAATACCCTGATGGTACATGAAGATGCAAGCCGAGATTCGCTGCAGGACTAGCACGCCGACAGGTGGTCACTAATTCGCTGATGCTCTCGGGACGGGCCATACCGACTGTGTCGCTGAGCGAAATCGCCTCAGGCTCAACCTCCAATTGGATGCGAGCAACCCAATGAGCTACTTCCTCAACGCTGAAGGGCTCGCCATATGGATTCCCAAAAGCCATGCTGACGTACACCACCAGCGACTTTCCTGATTGACGGATCATCTTCGCATGACCGCTCAGTTCTTCCATGGCTTGTTCGCATGTTCGATTGGTGTTGCGTCGCTGAAATTCATCGGACGCGGAAAAAGGAAAACCGATCACATCCACCTGAGGGTGCGCACATGCGGACGATACACCATGGCGATTCGCTGCAATGACTAAGAATCTGTTCTTCCCTTTAACCTTCGAAAGTCTGCTTAGAACTTCCGAACTATCAGCCATTTGAGGGATGGCCTTGGGTGAGACGAAGCTGCCTATGTCAATGCTGTCAAAGCCCACCTCCATGAGGTGTTCCAGGTACTCCACCTTGGCGTCGGTAGATAAGGGATGTGGATAGCCTTGCATAGCGTCCCGCGGGCATTCCACCCAAATCAACTTCTTTTCCATACCTCCTGTAATTTACTCACCAAAGCAGGCCCTTCATACACAAAGCCCGTATATACCTGAACGAGATCAGCCCCTGCATTCAACTTGTCGCGAACATCCTGGGCATGAAACACGCCTCCTACACCAATGATGGAAATTTGATCATGCACGGCTTCGCGCACCCACTCAACGACTTGCGTGCTGCGCGCAACTATAGGTCGGCCAGATAATCCTCCCGCGCCGATAGATTGGATCCGCTGAGCTGTCGCACTCAATCCAGAACGATCAATGGTTGTATTCGTGGCAATCAGCCCTTGGAAACCTGACTCAACCGCTAAACGCGCCATGCCTTGTACTTCATCTTTACTCAGGTCAGGGGCAATTTTAACGGCAAGAGGAATCGAACCAAGTCGATTATTCTCCTCGACTACGGCCTCAAGAAGCACTTTAAGAGCCTTTTCATGTTGTAAATCCCTTAGTCCAGGCGTATTCGGCGAGGATATATTGATCGTGAAATAATCAACGGTTCCAGAAAGCATTTGCATGGCTCTGATATAGTCATTCACAGCGTCTTGATTCGCTGTGTCTTTATTCTTTCCAATGTTTCCGCCTACAATGCCCAAGTTGGGATCTCTTTTGGCCAAACGTTTGGCCGCATCTTCAGCCCCTCGATTATTGAAGCCCATGCGGTTAATGATCGCTTGATCTTGAGGAAGTCGGAATACGCGTGGCTGTGGATTCCCTGCTTGTGGCCGAGGAGTTAGGGTTCCAACCTCCACGTGACTGAATCCCAACGAAAAGAAGCCTCGGACTGCCTCAGCATTTTTATCTAATCCCGCGGCTAGGCCTACGGGATGACGAAACTGTAGCCCCATGGCCTCTACTGGTCTTGAAGCAATCTCTCCTGCCCAAGCAGATAAAAGACGACGGCCAAGGGCACTTGACTGTAGGACTTTAAGTTGAGCCATCGTCAAATTGTGTGCTTTTTCTGCCGAAAGAGCAAAAAGCATGGGTCGAAGCAAAGTGTTATACAGCATACTCCACAAAAGTAGGGTTAGATTTGCCCCGTGAACCCTGTCATTCAGAATCGTCAAGCTCGATTTGCCTATCAACTAGAGGATTTCTTCACCGCTGGTCTTCAATTATACGGTACCGAAGTGAAATCGCTCCGCGAAGGAAAAGGCAATTTATCGGATAGTTATTGCTACATCAGCGATACAGGTGAATTGTGGATTAAAAATCTGCACATCTCGGAGTTTCGCTTGGGTACCCATATGAACCACCTTCCATTGCGCGAGCGCAAGTTGCTTTTGAAGAAGAATGAATTGGTCAAAATTCAAAAAGCTTTGAAAGATGTGGGTACGACGGTGATTCCCCTCAAATTGTTTTTCAGCCCACGCGGTTGGGCTAAACTCGAAATCGCCACAGCCAAAGGCAAAAAATTACACGATAAACGTGCGGCAATAAAAGAGCGCGATATTGATCGGGATACGCGAAGAGAGTTATGATTGGCTTAACGGCCTGTATTGACGTCCTTCAGCATGGGGACGAACCTAAATTGCCCCAAAACTTCTTCTTGACGCAAGCCTGCTTTATCCGTCCAAACCGCATGCATGCTTTGCTCGCTTTCCACTTCGCCGACAGGCACTATTAAACGTCCTCCAGGACGCAGCTGCTCCAAAAGCTCCTGAGGCAAAGCCGGTGCAGCAGCCGTCACCAAAATGCCATCAAATGGGGCAAAAGCGGGCATTCCTTTATATCCATCCCCAAACTTTTGGCTTACCCTGTAGCCTAGATCGAGCAGCAAGCTTTTAGAGAAGTCGAAAAGCTCTTTTTGACGTTCAATGGTATAAACCTTGTACCCCATCGCCGCTAAAACGGCAGCCTGGTAGCCCGAGCCCGTGCCGATTTCGAGAATCTTAGAACCACTCGGAGCCCGCAAAGCTTCCGTCTGAAACGCGACCGTATAGGGTTGAGAAATCGTCTGCTGCGCACGAATTGGAAAAGCGGCATCCCGATAGGCATACTGCTCAAACGAACTATCCAGAAACAAATGGCGAGGAACCTGACTGATCGCATCAAGGACCCCTTCATCCATAATTCCACGCTCGCGAAGCTGCTCGACAAGCTGTAAACGTTGGCCTTGGTGCCGTGGAGAATCGGTGCGCATGAAGGCCTGCAAATTACAAAGCCGCCACTGCTTTACCTTTGCCCCATGCAGGAAAGTTTTACACGATTCATCGGACTTGGAATGTGCGTGATCATTGCGTTTTGGAATTGCGATCGTGCACAAATCGATGAACCAGCGTTTCTACATGTGGAATCCCTGGCACTCGCGCCGGTAAGTAATGCGGCATTTGGGAATACCAGCTCGAAGGTTACCACCGCGTGGGTAGAGGTTAATGGACAGAATTTGGGGGCACATCACTTGCCCTTTAACCTACCCGTTCTTATTGATGGGGAAGGTCCAGCCGAGGTTCGCCTGTATCCTGGGATCAACATTAATGGCATAGCTAGTTTTCGGGGAATCTATCCGTTCTACACCGACTACAGTGCTCAGGTCAATTTGCAGCGAGGCAAAACCAGCCAAGTTCCTGCCGGAGGCCCAAATGTTTTGGCCTATGACTACAGCGGTCTGGGCGGAAATCTTATAGTCGAAAATCTAGAGAATTTTGAATCCGTTGGTCAGCGCCTTGTGGCCACGAGTCAAAGTGATACTAGCTGGATTTTGGTAAATGATGCTGCGCTGAAATTCCCGGCTCCCATGGGGGAATCTAATGTGTACAGTGGGATGGCTATTCTAGACACCGGAATTACTCGTTTTGAGGTTCATAGTCTAGAGCGCTATGTGTTGCCGAAATTAAGTGCGAACGTATACGTCGAATTGGATTACCGTTGCAGTCAACCGTTGAGTATTGGCGTCATTGCCTATCGACCAGGCCAAATTATTCAGATGCCCACGGCTACACTAAATCCTAGTTCAACCTGGAATCACGCCTACATCAATTTGATCACCGAAGTGTCCGGTGTACCCGACGCCTCGGACTTTCGAATTTATATCGGAACCATTAAGGCAGGTAACGGGAAGTTGGACACTGTGTTAGTAGATAATGTGCGTTTAGTCTATCGCCCGTGAGTCCGAGGAGTCGACATCTCAATCGTGTCGCTCACGGGTGGCGAATAGCATATCAAGTGTGGGATATTCTCGGTGGCCTGTTGGCCTACACCGCATTGTATAGCTTTAGAAAGAACATCCTCGAGCCCGCTCGTTTTGGCTTACCTGAAATGGCCTGGGACAGCTTTTTCTACTGGGGGGCCCTGATCACGGCGGGACTCTGGTTCATGTCTATGATGATGGTAGGGTTGTACTTACGACCCTTGCGTAAGAGTCGGCTTAAAGAACTGAGCAAAGCCCTTCAGGTCTGGGCCATATTTAGCGTGATGTATTTCATGCTCTTCATTTTGGATGACTTCGTGGAGGGCTATAGTGGCTACTTTAAAAGTGCGGGCTTGTTTTCTGGCTTCTTACTGCTTTGGACGGTTTTAGGTAAAATTCTCCTGGGCTATATTATTCGGCATCGCATTAAGCTTCGGAAATTCACCTTTCCGACCTTACTGATTGGAGATCGCGAAACCCTAAGTCAACATATTGAAGGACTTCTTCGGCACGCCTATGAGTCAGGTGAGGTACTGGCTGGCTGGATTAATACAGAAGGCAACGGCGATCGTTCGCCGCTTCAAAATCTACCCATGCTCGGTCAGCCGGATGATGTAGGCCATTGGGTTGACAAGCTTCATGTGGAAGATTGCATATTAGCCCTTCCGTCGCAGCAGCATGATCGCCTTACCCCACTCATTTTGGATCTCGAGATGCTGGGTGCTCGTATTTTCATGCTGCCCGACACCTATGGCATTCTCTCCGGCATGGTCGGAATTGACGAACATGGGCTACCCTTGATGGAATGGCACCTAGATCCAATGGACCCTTGGCAGCGAAATACAAAGCGATTGGGTGATGTGATTCTCAGCGCCTTGGCACTTCTTGTGCTGAGTCCCTTGCTTATTTGGGTGGGAATATTGGTGAAGATGGACGGCGGCCCGGCATTTTATCGTCAAGAGCGTTTAGGCCGAAAAGCGAAGCCGTTCAAAATCGTCAAGTTCCGCTCCATGGGAATAGGAGCCGAACATTCAGGCCCACAACTGAGTTCGGAGGATGATCCGCGCATCACGCGTATCGGAAAGTGGTTAAGGAAATACCGTTTTGACGAGCTACCTCAATTCTGGAATGTGCTTGTAGGAGAAATGAGCCTCGTTGGTCCACGCCCTGAACGGGCCTTTTTTGCCGAACAAATCTTAGAAAAGGCCCCGCAATACCGGCACATCTACAAGGTTCAACCCGGCATCACCAGCTGGGGAATGGTTCGCTACGGCTATGCCAGCTCTGTGGATCAAATGATTCGGAGAATGGAGTACGACCTCGTATACATTGAGAACATGTCTTTTTTCAATGATATCAAGGTGGGGATTTATACCGTTTGGACCGTGATCCAAGGCCGCGGGAAGTAATTGCTGCCCTATCTTTCGGGTCATGAAAAATGTGACTGTATTAGGCGCTGGCACTATGGGCAACGGAATTGCGCATGTGCTTGCGAGCCATGGCATCAACGTCTCGCTATTTGATATTTCTCAAGGGGCGCTGGAAAAGGCGATCGGAACGATCCGAAAGAATTTGGATCGCCAAGTTTCAAAAGGAATGCACACCGCGGAGGAAGCCCGTGAGGCTATGGGGCGTATTCATTGCTTCGCTGATCTTGAGGTGGCCTTGAAGAGCGCCGAACTGGTGATAGAAGCAGCTACCGAACGCGAGGAGCTAAAACTTCAAATATTTAAAGATCTTGATGCCAAAGCTCCGGCTGGTTGTATTCTTGCGAGCAACACCTCTTCCATCTCCATCGGCAAGATTGCTGCTGTGACTCAGCGACCTGATTTGGTCATCGGGATGCACTTTATGAATCCGGTACCGGTCATGAAATTGGTAGAAATTATTCGAGGTTACAAGACCTCAGATGACACCACAGACGCGGTAATCGCCCTCGCTAAGGACCTGGGGAAAACAGCCATCGCCTGCCATGATTATCCAGGATTTGTAGCGAACCGCATTCTTATGCCGATGATTAACGAAGCCATTGAAACATTGCAGACGGGCGTGGCTGGAGTAGCCGAAATCGATGGCATCATGAAGCTAGGCATGGCGCATCCTATGGGGCCCTTGCAACTGGCCGATTTTATTGGTTTAGATGTTTGTCTGAGTATCCTGAGGGTACTCCATGACGGCCTAGGACAGCCCAAGTATTCGCCCAATCCCCTCTTAGTCAATCTCGTCACCTCGGGCGACTTAGGCGTTAAATCCGGTCGAGGCTTTTACGATTACAGCCAGGGCACGAAGGACGCTCCGGTTGCTTATTTACCTACTCACGCTTAAACCCTGTATTATGAATAAACTTCTCTCACTCGGAATGTTCGTTGGGCTTTCGATAAGCTCGTTGGCCCAAGTTAATTTAATTAACAAGGTGTCGGGCAATGGCGCGAATGATGACGGTAGCTTTGAATTCAAAACCCTGATTGACCTAGAGGCCACTCCCGTCAAAAACCAAGGCCAAACGGGAACATGCTGGTCCTACTCCACGACAGGCTTTATTGAATCTGAATTGATACGCATGGGCAAGCCTGCCATGGATTTGGCAGAAATGTACACCGTTCGCAAAGTCTACCAAGACAAAGCCAATCGCTATGTGCGCTTGCACGGCTATCTCAATTTCGCACAAGGTGGTGCCATGCCAGACATGCTTTATGTCATCAAAAACCATGGCGCTGTGCCTCAGGATGCCTACCCTGGCTTGAACTACGGAAAGGATTACAACGACCACGATGAGCTCGAAGCCGCCTTAAAAGGCATTGTCGATGCCGTGGTGAATAAAAACTCGGGCACCGTAACTCCTGTTTGGAAAGAAGGATTTACTGGTTTCTTGGATGCCTATCTAGGTCCCGAGCCCAGTCTTTTTAAGTATGAAGGCAAGAGCTACACTCCTCGGACTTTTGCAGACAATGTTTTGGGAATCAAGCCAGACGACTATATTCAGCTCACTTCCTACAGTCACCAGCCCTTCCAATCATGGTTTGCGATTGAAGTACCTGACAACTGGACCTGGGGACTTTCCTACAATGTTCCGTTGGACGATATGATGGCGACCATTGACCATGCCCTGGAAAACGGATTCACAATTGCGTGGGCCACTGATGTTTCAGAGAAAGGCTTCTCCTTGAAGAATGGTGTGGCCGTGTTACCCAGCAAACCCTGGAATAAAATGAGTGACGAGGAACGCTCTAGTGTTTACACCGGACCCCACGAGGAAATGGTGGTAACCCAAGAGCTTCGACAATTGGCCTATGACAATTACGAATCCACGGATGACCATGGCATGCAAATCGTCGGAAAGGTGGCCGATCAGACGGGAGCCATCTACTACATTGTAAAGAACTCTTGGGGTGAACGCGAAAACGCCTATCGCAGCGGCTATATCTATGCCTCTGAAGCATTTGTGCGCTACAAGACGCTTTCTATCCTTCTCCATAAGGGCGGAGTGCCTAAGAGAATCGCCAAAGGCATGTGATCACATACGCTCGGGTGCGACGATGCCCAATAAGGCCATACCGCGCTGGAGAGCACCGGCGACTTGCCTGGACAATGCTATACGGAACGCCGCATTTTGCGGCGTTTCGGCATTTAAAACAGAATGAACTTGGTAGAATCCATTGTAGATTTTGGCAAGATCATATAGGAAACCTGCCACATCACTCGGGTTCTGGTCCGCTGCAGCCTTCTGAACCACCGAAGGGAACTTCGAAAGGCATTTGATGACTTCCTTCTCTTTATCTGCTAAATGGATGTCCTCCCATGTCCAAGGACCAGCATGTCCTGATTTTCTTAGGATGGAACAAATCCGAGCATGGGTGTATTGCAAAAAGGGCCCCGTGTTGCCATTGAAATCGATGGATTCTTCAGGATTGAAGACCATCCTCTTGCGAGGGTCGACTTTTAGAATAAAGTACTTCAAGGCACCATGTCCCAACGTGCGATATAAAACACTCTGCTCCTCCAGTGAAAGGCCTTCAACTTTACCTAATTCCTCTGAAATCCTGCGGGCGCCAGCTTCCATTTCATCCAATAAATCATCCGCATCGACTACGGTGCCTTCGCGGGATTTCATTCGTCCCGACGGTAAGTCTACCATGCCATAGGATAGATGTGAAAGCGTACTAGCCCAGGTGTAGCCGAGTTTTTGAAGAATAAGAAAAAGCACCTTGAAGTGGTAATCCTGCTCGTTACCTACCACATAGGTCAGAGAATCCATCTGAAAGTCTGAAAAACGTTGGATGGCGGTCCCAATATCTTGGGTCATGTACACCGAGGTGCCATCCTTTCGAAGAACTAATTTTTCATCTAGTCCATCATCTGTCAAGTCAATCCAAACAGATCCGTCCTCACGGCGGTAAAAAATCCCCTGTGCCAGCCCAGTTTCAATATCCTTTTTGCCAAGAACATAGGTTTGGGATTCAAAGTAGTTTTTATCAAACTGCACCCCGAGACGATCATAGGTGGCATTAAAGCCTTCATATACCCACGCATTCATGGTATTCCAAAGCTCCATTACTTCAGGGTTCCCTGATTCCCAGTCTTGAAGCATTTGTTGAACATGAATCATGCAAGGTGCTCTTTTCGTGGCGTCTACTTCTGAATATCCCTCTGCCATTAATTCGGCCACTTCACGTTTAAGTAGCTGATCAAATCGCACATAGTATTCGCCTACGAAATGATCTCCTTTGATTCCTCTAGTGGCTGGAGTTTCTCCGTTTCCGAACATTTTCCAAGCATACATGCTCTTACAGATATGTACCCCGCGATCATTGATGATTTGGACCTGAATCACCTGTTTGCCAGTCGCTTGAATCAATTTAGACACAGAATAGCCTAAGAGATTATTGCGAATATGCCCAAGGTGCAGTGGCTTATTCGTATTGGGGGACGAATATTCCACCATGGCGGCAGGAAGGTCTGGATTCAACGGAACAATCCCCCATTGAGGATCGACGAGCATTTGGTCCATCGCAGATTGCAATGGGGCATCCGATAGGCTCAGATTGAGAAATCCTTTCACGACATTATACGCAGAGACATCAGAAGCCTGGCGCATGAGGGACGCACCGATGTCTTCGGCCGTAGCTTCGGGGCTCAAGCGACTCACTTTGAGATAGGGAAATACAACCAAGGTTAGATCTCCCTCAAATTCCTTTCGAGTTTCTTGCAAGTCGATATTGGCTTGCTCGATTCCATAAAGTTCTTTCAAGGTGGTGGCAATGGCCGCTTCCAGTCCTGTGTTCATAAGGGTTTAAAATGAACCTCGTAAACCGAGGCGTTCTTGTAATCTAAATACGGTGCTTTGCAGGAGCTTGAACGCTGCCGTGCCCATCGCATTACCGCCGTTATCCAAAAGTGGGTTGATTTCAGTGAATTCCATGCACATCACCTTGGGCTCATCCGCAAAAAGCTCCAATAAGCCTCGGGCTTCCTCCAGTGTGAAACCATCAGAAACCGGAGTACCCGTGCCATCAGAAATACTCGGATCCATGCTGTCGACATCAAATGAAACGTAGACCATATCGCATTCTTGAAGTTGGGTCATTACGGACTTAACGATGGCCACAACCCCCTTGGATCGCAGCTCTTCGACGCGATGAACGCGCATGTCGTGTTCTGCGATCAAGTGGTCTTCTGGAGCTTCGGTAGAACGCAAGCCAATAAATGCTACGTCTGAAGGTTTGACCCTTTGCGGATGGCCTTTCAGTTTCTGCCATGCGTCCACCGTGATAGGGCTTGGATCATTGATTTTACATGCCACATTATCCGCTCCTATCGCCGTCGCTAAGGGCATACCATGCATATTTCCTGAAGGCGATGTGTAGGGTGAATGAAGGTCGGCGTGGGCATCAATCCAAACAACTCCTAGTCTGGAAAGAGGAGACGCTTGCTTAATCCCCGCAATGGTCCCACCTGCATTCGAATGGTCCCCACTGATCACAATAGGGAACTGCCCATCGTCAAGTGATTCGGCAACCACCGCTGAAATGCGGCGGTACATTCGAACAATCCCTCGGATTCGCTTGCCATAGGGTGATTCGGGATGCCGATACAGCAAGGCGTTATTGGTCTGCACCTTACGTGGAGCCAAACTCCTAAAAAACTTGGGTTGAATATGGAAGGACGCGCCACGAATGGCGGCATAACCAAGACTTGAGCCTCGAGTACCCGCACCCAATTCGGACATCGCTGTGATCAGTTGAAGCATATGGGCAAAGGTAGGAATTGGCCTACCTTTGAGACTCAGGAAGAAATCTCTATGGCAAAAAAGGTTAAAAGCAGTCCCTTCTCTCCATTCTTTTCTGCGTGGAAGCAGACGTGGTCAGACTTGAAGACGAATAAATCCTTACATGCGGTTTTTGGAATTGCACTGCTTTTTGTTAGCAGCTTTGCCCTTTTATCAAGCCTCTCATCCCTATTCTCATGGTCTGCGGACTACAGTGCCTTTGAGGATGGTTTTTCTGACACTTTGTGGGACCCGACCATTCGTATGACGAACACCTTTGGCAAGCTGGGGGCGGCTGTAGGATTCTATTTAACGGTCAAAAGTTTTGGCTGGACCTTTCTAATACCCCTCTCCTGGGTCTTGATTCTTTCTTTAAAATGGAGCTTTGGGGTTCCATTTAAGTCATCTACATGGTTGCGAAGAGGGCTTTTTTGGACCCTCTTACTCGGAATGGGCACGGCACTCTTGCCCGTGAGTATGGCAGATGTCTATGTAGGAAATCTAGGGCGCTATCTCGCCTTCTGGTCAGAGCAATGGCTAGGACTTGCTGGCGCCTGGCTAGCGTGGGCTGGCTTAACCCTAGCCCATGTAGTTTGGCTCTTCAAAATCACTCCACAAAATTGGCCAAAAAAGGCAGCGCTAGCCGCGCCTTGGGACAGCGAAGAAGACGTAAAGCAGGAGGATGAACTCAACGTACTCCCCGAAGAACCTGCAGAAGAAGTTGAATGGGACCTAAAGACGCCCGAAGGTCCCACACCCATGGAAACACCGGGAGTTAAGGTTGCATTGGCTGATGAGAATATCCAAGCGACTGAGCCCAGCCTAGAACTTGAAGAAATTGAACCGATACTCGTGTTTAGCGAAGCCTTTCAAGAAGATTCGCCACCACCTGCCAAGGGTTCCTTGGCGACGGCCTTTGACCCTCGTGCAGATCTATCGCGCTATCAGTTCCCTAAACTTAGCTTACTTGTTGATTTCCCTCCAGGAAATGCGAAGGTGGACGCGGAAGAGCTCGAAGCGAATAAGGAGCGGATTATAGAAACCTTGCGCAACTATAAAATTGAGATTGCCAAAATCAAAGCGGCGGTTGGCCCCACCGTTACCCTCTATGAGATCGTCCCGGAAGCAGGTATTCGGATTTCCAAGATCAAAAGTCTCGAGGATGATATTGCCCTGAGTCTAAGTGCCCTGGGCATTCGTATAATTGCCCCGATTCCAGGAAGAGGAACCATTGGCATTGAAGTGCCTAACCGAAGCCCCCAGATGGTGAGTATGAAGGCGGTTCTGGCATCAGAGAAGTTCCAAAACAGCACCATGGATCTGCCGGTAGCTATTGGAAAGACAATCAGTAATGAGGTCTTTGTCGCTGATTTAGCGAAGATGCCACATTTGCTCATGGCCGGAGCGACAGGACAAGGTAAATCAGTGGGCTTGAACGCCTTGCTAGCCTCGATTCTTTACAAGAAACACCCAGCTGAAGTCAAATTCGTCTTAGTTGATCCCAAAAAAGTGGAATTAACGCTCTACAATAAGATTGAGCGGCACTTCCTCGCCAAGCTACCGGATACGGCTGATGCCATTATCACAGATACGACCAAAGTGATTCACACGCTGAATTCCTTGTGTATCGAAATGGATGACCGCTATGACCTTTTAAAGGATGCCATGGTTCGGAACATCAAAGAATACAATGCCAAGTTTACGAGCCGAAAATTAAATCCGGAAGAAGGGCACCGCTATCTGCCTTACATCGTCTTAGTGATTGATGAATTCGCAGATTTGATCATGACGGCTGGCAAAGAAGTTGAGACACCCATCGCTCGTTTAGCCCAATTGGCCCGGGCAATAGGAATCCATCTCATCATTGCCACGCAGCGCCCTTCCGTCAATGTGATTACCGGAATAATAAAAGCCAATTTCCCGGCAAGAATTGCTTTTAAGGTTTCGTCCAAAATAGACTCTCGGACCATTTTAGACGCTGGAGGCGCGGAACAACTTATTGGTAGAGGTGATATGCTCTTCTCCGCGGGCAATGATCTTATTCGTTTGCAATGTGCCTTCTTGGACACCCCAGAGGTAGAAGATGTTTGTGAATTTATCGGCTCTCAGCAAGCTTATCCCGATGCCTATGCCCTTCCTGAATATTCTGGGGAGGAGACGGGAAGCGTTGCCGGGAACTACAGTGCAGACGAACGCGACGCTCTTTTTACGGATGCAGCCCGAATTGTGGTGCAGTCTCAACAAGGTTCGGCATCCCTTTTGCAACGCAAGTTGAAATTGGGTTATAACCGCGCCGGTCGCATTATCGATCAGCTAGAAGACGCCGGAATTTTGGGACCTTTTGAAGGATCCAAAGCACGACAAGTCTTAATCCAAGACGAACAACATTTAATGGAACGCTTAAATGGCCCGACCCAATGAAGAACCTACGCCTCATTCTCTCTATCGCTTTAATGGCTTTTATCGCACTGCCCCTGCCAGCCCAATCGGGGGATCCAGTTTCGCTCTTAAAAGAAGTAGAGAAAAAAACATTGTCCTACACGGACCAATCGATTCAATTCTCTCTGCTCATTGAAGCGCCTGGACGCGACGGCAAAAAAGTGCAAAGAAAAACTTCCGGTCAGGTTCTCGTCGTGGGTCAAAAAGCCCTACTCCAATTAAACGGCCAGCTCATTTTTCTTGAAGGAAGTAGAATCACCACCGTGAGTGAAGCCGATGAAGAAATTATTGTCCGAAAATTGGATGGAGACGAAACTCAATACACACCGGCGGCTTTGGTCAAAAAGTATGAGACGGGTTCCAACTTCCAATGGGCCGGCGAGGAAACCGTGGCTGGGGGAACAAAAATTGTGTACGTTCGAATGAAGCCAAAGAATAACGTGGATGTGCGTGATGTGATTTTCGGGATCAATATGCGGTCAAAGCGTATCCACTCCTACCAAGAGTTTGGGACGAATGATGTGAACACCACACTGAATATTTTACAATACGACGTTAATCAAGGCGTCACAGAACAGAAAGTCACTTTCACCAAGTCCAAGTACCCGGGCTATGATTACATGGCTCCCAAGGGAATGTAAGCCCTCCTATGCAGCGAATTGATTGGTACCTACTCCGGTCCTTTGCCGGAATATTCCTAAAAACCATAGGGATTTCCGTGTTCTTTCTGCTCATGCAGATGGTTTGGAAATACGTCGATGATTTGGCAGGTCGTGGCGTAGACTGGTGGATTATCCTAGAACTTCTTTTTTATTGGTCGGCATCCGTTTTACCGATGGCTGCTCCAATCGCCGTACTCTTTGCGGGAATTATGGTCTTTGGGGACTTAGCCGAAAGTCACGAATTGGCGGCTGCCAAATCGTCTGGAGCTTCGTTTTACCGTTTGATACGCCCCGTACTTCTTGCTTTGGCCCTGATCGCATCAGGGATGTTTTTCGTGGCAAATAACTTAATCCCCGTGGCCAACTTTAAAGGAGAGAACCTCCTGATGAATATCGCCAAACAGCGTCCAACATTTAACCTTCAACCCGGTATTTTCTACGGCGGGATCGATGGCTACAGTATTAAAATCGGAGCAAAGACGGATAATTCTGTGAGCGATATCCTAATTTATGACCACCGAGAACGTGGGGAAGGGAATCATACCGTGATTATGGCCCCTGAAGCAGTATTGCATTACACAGAGGGAAATCGCTGGATGGAAATGGAGCTGTTCAATGGCACTTCGTATCAGGAGTACAAAGCGGAAAAGCGCGAAGAACGCGAGCGAAAGCCTTTTTTAGAGAGCAGCTTTGATCGTATGCTGATTCGTGTCAATATGGGCTCCTTTGAAATGGGAAATCTCTATTCTGTCAACCGCAGCGACGAATACAATATGCTAGGAGTAGGCCAGCTTGACGATGCCATAAATGCGCTTTACGAGCAATACCGCATGCGTCAGGATGAAGTGAATATGATTATGCGAAACAAATACTACGGTTGGCAGTCTAGCGATACCCTACAACTGGACTTAAGCGCCGTGGCTTCATTGAATATGAAGGACCGTCTTCGTGGACACTACTTATTTCGTGCCGTCAACAATGCGATTCATGCGGCACAATCCAATAGAGACTATATGGAGCAAATCCAGTCAGAATATGTTTGGAGGAATCAAGTCATTGCGAGGCATTATTTAGAGTTTCACAAGAAATTCAGCGTAGCCATCGCCTGTATTTTGCTCTTTTTTATAGGCGCCCCACTCGGCGCTATCATCCAAAAAGGTGGATTTGGCTTGCCCTTTGTCATTTCCGTCCTCCTCTTCCTGTTCCACTATATTTTGACGATTATCTTTGAGAAAATGGGACGTGAATGGCTCATCTCTCCGATGTGGGCCATTTGGCTGCCCAACCTCATTCTACTACCCGTAGCCCTATGGATGACTATATGGGCGGCAAATGACGCAACCATGAACAGTTTTGCTCGTTTGCGAAAACGGCTTTTCTATTGGCCGTCCAAAAAAGACGTGGCATGAAGATTCTCCACCTCTGCAACAAAGTCCCCTTTCCAGGCCGTGATGGTAGTAGTCTGGCGATGGAAGCCCTTATTCGACTGGAGGTCAAAGCGGGCCATTCAGTCCATGTACTTGCCTTGAATACGGACAAGCATTATGTTCACCATCCACAAGCGCATTTTGGAAGCACACTAGAATGTGTAAAGGTTCGGATCTCCCCTAGTTTACTTGGTTTCATGCGGCAGGTGAGTCATCCCGCCTCGTATTTTGCTTCTCGCTTTGATCATGCTAGCGTGCGGAATCGGATTCAAGTCTTGGCTCCTGAGGTGGACCTCGTTGTTGTTGACTCTCTGTTCATGGCGCTGTATTTAGAATGTTTAGGAGGCACACCTTGGGTTCTGAGGGCGCACAACGTCGAGCATCAAATATGGCAGCGCGCGCTGAGTCAAATCCCCTTCGGATTGAAAAAGATCTTTACCGCTTGGCAGACGATGCGTCTGAAGCGCTGGGAACTTGCCATTATTAAATCTGCGAGGATTTGGGCCATCTCCTTCGAAGACTCCTCCCTCCTTCTTCAGCTAGGTGCCGCAGAGAGCCAAACGATACCTTGCACTTTTGATGCCTTCGGGCCATGGTCCGATAGCGGAGCCAAGGGCAGCGGTATATATCATTTAGGTGCACTAGATTGGTTACCCAACGTCCAAGGCCTTCAATGGTATGTAGAGGAGGTTCACCCGATTTCGGCCCAAGAGATTATTGTCATATCTAAAAAGTGGCCTAGTCAATTGGTTCGCCCGGAAAAAATCAATCACTTGGCGCGTCTAGAAGATGGTTTTGACTTTGAATCTCATGGTATTTTTATCGCTCCAATTCTTTCGGGTAGCGGAATGCGTGTAAAACTTTTAGAAGCCATGGTTCGCGGAAAAGCCATTGTGACGACCTCGATTGGGGCAGCAGGACTTAAAGATGCTCCAGGCGTTCTCATTGCGGATCGCCCCGAGGAATTCGCTGAGGCTATTCGTCGGCTAGTAGATAATACTGAATTCCGACAAAGCCAAGGGCGAGCGGCCCGGGCACATGCACTTGCTACCTTTGCCGACGAAGTGTTTGTAAACGACATGAGATCACTGGCACCTAAAAGGACGTGATGATCGAATTCCCCACTATCACAAATTTGCTCGTGTCGACCGCCTTTATTTGGGTCGCCTTGGCAACTGCTTTGAAAGCCGGTGCTATCCCCTATGTTCTTTTTCCCGGCTTCGTTCGCCTGATTCAGCGGTTCAAACGTCCTGCAGCTACACCGAAGGCCTTTGATGTCTCTGACGAGACACTTTGGCCACAGGTGGATTTAGTATTTGCGGCCTACAATGAAGAGACCGTTTTGCGCGAAAAGCTAAGCAGCCTCCAAAATTTGGACTACCCGAAAGGCAAGCTAAACGTATGGGTTGGTTCGGATTTAAGTACCGATGCCACGGAAGAAATATTAGCGGAAATGGCTGAATCTATGCCTGAGCTTTGCTGGGAACGGATGCCTCAACGTTCCGGAAAATCCAAAATCATTAACCATCTCGTAGCTCAAGGGGATGCGGAAGTGATCGTAGGCACGGATGCTAATATTTTTTTCCATCCTATGGCCCTTAAGCATTTGCTGGCGCCGCTTGTCCTCGATTCAAGGACCAGTCTCGTAGGCGGCGAACTGACCTACCGAGGAATGGGTCAAGGAGATAGCCTGAAAAGTATTGCCTCCCAAGAACGCTCCTATATTGGTTGGGAAAACCGAACCAAAGTATGTGAAGGGGAGCTTTGGGGCATGACCATGGGAGTGGAGGGTGGTTGCTATGCGATTCGACGCAGTTCGTTTGTGCCGATTCCTCCTGGCACCTTCATGGAGGATTTTTTCTTGACCATTCGGGTTCTAGCTTCTGGTCAGAAAGTGCAACATGCCGCCTTGGCCACATGCACGGAAGATGTCAGCAATGATGCCCACATGGAATATCGTCGCAAAGTCCGGATTAGCCATGGAAACTGGCAGAATATTTTTCGATTCCATATACAACTGACGGCCCGCTCTGTGGGACTGCTGTTCGTTTTCACCTGTCATAAGCTCTTACGTTGGATTTTCCCTGTGCTTGTCCTTGGTTTTTTGATCTACCAGGTGAGTGTAAGTATCCTTATTCTAATTGCAGCTGGGGAGCATCTAATTTTGGCCTTGAATTTGGGTACTTTTGGCGTCGGACTACTCCTACTGCTCTATCCTCGGACTTTTTTACCTAAACGCTTAGCGAAACTGCTAAAACCTCTCTCCTATTTTCTTTGGATGAACATTGCTTTGATCCATGGTTTAATTCAATTCATACGCACCCCTTCTAACGCTTCAGGCGTTTGGCAACCTACAAAGCGCAATAATCAATGAGTACTAGCCCATTCAGTTCAATCGAAGCCGCTTTAGTGGACCTCGCTCAAGGGAAAATGGTCATCGTAGTGGACGATGAAGATCGCGAAAATGAAGGTGATCTTTTGGCCGTGGCCGAAGGAATATCTGCGGAAACCATCAATTTTATGGCTACGCATGGCCGCGGGCTTATCTGCGCTCCCCTGCCCGATGACCGCTGTGATGCTTTAGGCTTGGCACCCATGGTCCAACAGAATACGGATCCACATGAGACGGCCTTTACAGTCTCTGTGGACTTGCGTGGGCATGGCGTGACGACGGGTATTTCAGCCTTGGATCGGGCCAAAACAGTTCAGGCATTAGTCCGTCAGGATAGCTTACCGGAAGATTTTCAACGTCCCGGCCATATATTTCCTCTTCGAGCCCGTCCTGGAGGCGTCTTACGCCGCGCTGGACATACGGAAGCGGCCATTGACTTGGCCCGTTTAGCAGGAAAACAGCCTGCCGGAGTGATTGTAGAAATCATGAATGAAGACGGCAGCATGGCGCGCTTACCTGAACTCATCCAGATGTCCAAAAAATGGGATTTGAAGCTGATCAGTATTGAACAATTGATTGCCTACCGATTGGACCGAGAATCCTTGATTCGTGTCCACCGCAACTTCCAGCTTCCGACGGCCTATGGCCTTTTTGAGGTCTGTATTTATGAACAAACAACATCTAATCAGGTCCATTTTTCGATGACCTACGGCTCCTGGGATGAGGATGAAACCGTACTCGTTCGAATGCAGAGTGGGGACCCTCGGCGTAGTATGCTCGATGATGTGCTACACCCTGCCGGAAGGGCATCCAAAATTGGTCCTTCCCTCGAGGCCATTGCCAATAAAGGTGCCGGAGTATTCGTTGGAATGAATCAGCAGCAAGATGCTCAAAGTCTTTTGGATTACCTCGATGAGATGGGAAGCGAATCAACTCAAGGAAGGTCTTTTGATGGGGATCCATTGGATTATGGCGTGGGAGCCCAAATCCTGCGACAACTAGGTGTTCGCAATGTGGCCTTATTAACCAATCACCCGATGAAACGGGTAGGAATCGAAGGCTACGGATTGCACATTGTGGCTAATGAGATGCTGAAATAGGACTTAGTCCTTCCTCGCAGCAAACCATTTCTTCCATAAGGCTGCCCAAGAGCTTCCCATAAATTGCGCCTGAATCCCAAGACCCTGCTTTTGGGCCACTGGTTGCCCTGTGAATGCCATATCTGAATTTCGAACAGAATAGGCTGAGGCCATCCAACGACCGTCTGCCGTGAGCTGATAACTAAGGGTGAGGTCCCCAAGGCCCATATTCGCTTGCTGACTGCCCATTGGTATCCCCCATTCAGTCATGACTTTGAGTCGATTATCTAAAAAGGATCGGCCAATACTTGCGTCCATTTGGCGCTGCAACGCCTTGGAATCACTTGCATAGGCTAATTGCACGTCCCAATTTTCTCCAAGCCCCTGCGCCATGAAATTGGAAAATTGCTGAGCTAGAACCTGCGTAGTATTCGTCTCCAAAGCGGAAACACCTGTCGCAGACCAGCCTTGGCCTTGATCCCAAAAACTATGTAAAGTGAGCATACTCAATACTTGCGTTGTTTTTTCATCCGGAGTTACCAATCGACTTTGTAAGGCGGCTTGGGTGGCCGAATTTGCAGTTGGGAGTTGGATGTCAAAGCCTAAGTCAGGCTGCATTAAATCTCCTGTAACCTCTAGCATAACGTCTACCGCTAGGCGCTCCTGGTTTACTAATCCCAAATACGTACTTGGATTCGTTCGAGTTTTATAGATGGCGGTGAGATTCACATCCGCATGGTATGGGTCTCCTGACCAGGATAAAGTCGCCCCTGGCTCCACACTGAATGGCTTATTTACCAAGTTTTGCAAAGTGAATAAATACGTGCCCTCTTGAAGCGTGAGTAGGCCATTCATTTGAAGATCGCCGCCATGGGGGAAGTCTATGCGAAGGTCACCGCTTCCCTTTCCTTCAATAACGTCCCCAACGGTTTCATCTAGGATAATCCGGGCTGTTATATCTGGATTCACGTGGACGGATAATCCAAAATCAAATTGAAATTCAGCCTTTGGAAAAGCTTCTTTTGAATTGTTTCGGCGTATTAGTGGACCTTTTTGTCTTGATTTAAACGTGATAAAACTGGCATCCTCGAGGGTCACCGGAGCATCCATCGGTAGGGCAAAAACCGAAGAGTCTAAGGGCGTCGCATCTACTTCTAGACGTAAACCACTAAAACCACCGCTTAGATTCGCAAATCCCTTGGCAAGAACCTCTCCGTAAAAATCCTCACCCTTGGCTAAATCCAAGGCTAAGAATCGATCTCCTTCCATGCGTAAGCTAATGGATTTGCCTGGCGCTGCGTAATAGTCATAAACCCCATTGAGTTGGATTTGCCCTTTGTTTCGATGGTCCTTTAGTATTCCGGTTAACTGAATATCCCTTTGTCGGAACTTCAGACGAGGGCTACCGTAATAGCTGACGCCCGTGCTTGGCAAAAGAAAACTCGCTTCATGGAGCTCACCGCGGCCAAGTAGATTCCAGCCTTTCTTTTCTTCCCGCAAAATCACTTCAGCCATGATTTGACCACCCCATTGCTCTAGACTGCCTTCTGTAAAAGGTTCCAGGTAGTTCAGCGGTAGGCGGTCTACCGTCAACTCTATATCCCAGCGCGTCTTTCGATCCCCGGTGGCCAGTAGCCATAAACTATCTCCCCAGCCCGCTTGGGCTCGCATATTCACGTCCCCAGTTTGGATATCAACATCCCACTGACTTTCCACGGAACCAAGCGATTGACCTTCGAGTGTCAATTCTGGAATCCAGAGGTCCGCGCTCGTATTCCACGAGCCAATTGCGCCTGCTAAAATGAATTGGCCCCATAAATTACCTTCGACGGGAAGGGATTCTGTGAACACAGCGGTCCAATCCTTCAACGGAAAGTCAGAGCATTGGATGCGCATGACTTCGAAGGGGTCCGCACTTAATGCCCCCGACATGGCTATACTGCCAACCGGACTCTGCCATTGAATTCCCTGACCTAGGCTAAGCTTTCCCTTTCTCCAATCATATCGAATATCCATACCGCCTTGGATCGCGCTGTGATGACCTAGCAGGCTCACAGAGCTCGGGAGCAAATGAGCGCTCCATACCGCTGGCTTTCGGTCCAATTGCCAACCTACATGACCGGCGATATTCATGGACTTCCAATCCCAATTGATATGGCACAAATCTTCTTGGTCTTTGCGGCTTAGGACGGCTAAGTCTAGCATTCCTTGCGGAAGCAAAAGATGGAATTGGCTTTCGACAGGGCGGAGATTTTTCATTGGGGCGGCAGACGAGATCGACCACGGACTGGCGTTCCAATCCCCTGATGCTTCGATCCGCTGATAGCCATTTTTCATCTCATACCTGGCTTTCCATTTAGGCCCATCTGCCCAAAAGGTTTGAATGCCCTGCTCCTTAGACCATTTCCATTCACCGTCTAACCATTGGGAAAGTGAATACTCTATGTTTAAATTTTCGGGGAGTCTCCATTCAAGCGGGCTCATTAATGCCGTAAAGCCCGCCCTATATGAACCCAGTCGAGCTTCCATTTCATGTTTTCCTGAGGTCCCTCGATTCCAATCCAAATAGCAGGCTAAGTAGCCGGAATTTTTTGTCGTTTCAATATGCGCAGACCCGCCATTAGCCCAGGAGAAATTACCTTTTAGTTCTCCACGAGCAGGAAGTCCAAGTGAATCCAAATAATGCATGTTTTCATCCCATGCCCATTGAAAATTCAAATATTCTGCTCCAAAGTTGTAATGAAATTTCGCCTGACCTATGTAAGGCTCTTTAGCCGCAAGGTTGACCATTATTTCTTGATGACTGCCTTTGGCTTCAATCTTCCAATCAAGCACCTGTAAATTGTCCTTGGCGATTTGATTCCCTTGGGCCGTATAAGACCAATCCCATGATCCTTGTGAACTTCGATGACCCTTAGCATGACTTGTCCCATTGACTTCCCATCCTTCCCAATCCAGTTGAAGGATCTCCGCACGCCATTGGTTCCAATCCAAATCAAACTCAAAATCATTCAAGGTCCCAAAAGCCGCAAGTTTCGCCAATAACAGGTTTCCTTCTTGTTCTTGCAAAGTGAAATCCCAACGACCGTCATGGTATCCCCCTTCAGCATTCCATAAACGCTCTCGCCAAAAGGCCTGCGTTCCCAGAGCTTGCCAATTTTGGTAGCTAGAATCTCCAAGCAGGATTCCTGAGGCCGTGGCCTCCCAAGGAATTCCCAGCCAGTCCCATTGAATCAGCGTTTGAATCGAATCAAGCAGCACATGCACGTCTAGACTAAATTCTGCACTCTGCATACTGAGTTCCCAATTCTGCCCTTCCTTCCCTCCATGCATATATATTTCTGACCAATTCGCTAATCCTGGGGCAAGGGAGGCATTAAAAGTCGGAGCTCCATCCGTATTCCAAACAAAATTGGACAGATGAGGGTGAAATGTCCATTCCGAATCTGTAGGATTTGGTTTCCATAGGATGCGACCTCCAATCTCTTCAATACTAAATGCGAATGCGGAACCAGAATCGGCACTATCTATCCAAGGATCCATCCAATGAAGCCATGAGGCGTTTGGCTGTCCCACCACCCAGAGGGAATCCCAATGTAGCTGCTCTACTCCAATGACGGGATTAGAATATCCAATTCCATTCAATGTCAGACCATAAATCGCAACATAGTTCTCTTGGTCGCCTAGTTTGACCTCGGCAAGTCGAATACCTCTCCATGGTTGCCATTCAATACCTTCCCAATGAATCTCCACAGAATCGACCAATGGATGCTGAGTCGCAAATTCTTTAGCCCAGGTATCTATTTTTTTATTGACAAATTCGGGATGGAAGAATAACCAGCACAAGGCAATCAACCCCAACAAAGCGAGCCCGCTAAGGAAGATTAATAGGCTTCTTACGATTCTTCGGCGCATGGACACGAAGGTATGAGGTACTTTTGCAGCATGACGCGCTCAGGACCTATTTTATTGGCGATTGAATCTAGCTGTGACGACACTTCCGTGGCCGTACTGGATGGTTTTCATGTATTGGCTAATGTGGTTCATAGTCAAGTGATTCACGAACAGTATGGCGGGGTCGTCCCTGAACTCGCATCGAGAGCACACACTGAAGCTATTTTGCCTACGGTAAAAGCCGCCTTGCGGCGCGCGGCTAAGCAATTTCAAGATCTTGATGGTATTGCTGTCACCCAAGGTCCAGGTCTCCTGGGATCTCTTTTAGTCGGTCATTCGTTTGCGAAGTCCCTGGCATTGAGTCTGGAAATACCTTATGTCAATGTGGACCATATGGAAGCCCATATGCTGGCCCACTTCCTTTATGAGCCTGGAATTCAAGACAAGCCTATCCCCGGTTTCCCCTATCTCTGCCTAACGGTTTCTGGGGGGCATACACAGCTTGTTCAAGTCAATGACTGGAATGATTTTCATGTTTTGGGAGAAACTCAAGATGACGCCGTGGGAGAAGCCTTTGATAAAGCGGCCAAATTATTGTCTCTCTCCTATCCTGGAGGACCTGAGATTGATCGCCTTGCTCAAGGAGGAGAGTCTGTCTTTCACTTTTCCCAGCCGCAGATGCCTGATTTACAGTTCAGTTACTCCGGATTAAAAACGTCAATCCTGCGCAGCATGCAAAAAGAAGTCAAGGAGCATCCTCAAAGTCTCGATACCCAGCTCGCTGATTGGTGTGCGAGTATCCAGGTGGCGCTGATTACTCCTCTCCTAGAAGGGTTAAGCCAGGCGGCAGAATTAGTAGGCATTCAGCGCATTGCATTAGCGGGTGGGGTGTCCGCCAATTCCTACTTGCGCAGCCAGGTTCAAAAAATGGCCGATGCCAAGGATTGGGAGCTTTATCTACCCCCATTTTCTTACACCACAGATAATGCGGCCATGGTCGGTGCGGCTGGACAATTCGCTTGGAGTGCATCGCGATTTGCAGAGATGAAAGATGCCGCCCAACCTAAACGCGTTGTCCATGCTTAAGCGAATTATTGGACGCACAGAGATAGTTGATCTTCCTAGTATTCCCTGGAATCAGGTACCATGCCGAATTGATACGGGGGCCTATCGCTCAAGTATGCATTGTGACGACATCCACCTAAACGAAAATCCCGATGGAAGTCAAACCTTAGTCGTAACCTTTCAGGGTGAGGACAGTCACAGCGAAAAGCACTTCAGTCGATTTTCAGAGACTTCGGTAAAATCAAGCAATGGCATTGCCGAGACGCGTTATTTAGTCGCACTTCCCGTGCGCATTTTTGGCACAGATTTTATTACAGAGTTCACCCTAACGAATCGAACCGAAATGAAATTTCCCGTCCTCCTTGGACGCACCTTTTTACGGCATGGATTTATCGTCGATGTCCGCAAAACCAATCAGTCATTTAAAACTACTTCTGCGTAGCTTCACCTTATGAACATTCTCATTCTTTCTGCCAATCGCAACTTGTATTCTACACGCCGCCTCGTTTCTGCCGCGGAGGAACGCGGACACAGCGTAAAGGTCATGAACGTGCGCAAGTGCTATGCAGTATTATCTAAAGGGGAGCTTGACATATACTATGGAGACCATCGAATAGACGAAGTCGATGCCGTCATTCCTCGAATTGGCGCCTCCCTGACCTTCTATGGCTCCGCCATGCTGCGTCAATTTGAAATGAAAAAGATCTTTACTCCCGTGAGTTCTTTGGCATTAGTACGTTCTCGTGACAAACTGCGAGCCTTGCAGATTTTGGCTAAAGAAAATGTAGCCATTCCCAGAACGGCGGTCGCCAAACAGCCGACCGATATTGAATACCTCATTAAGCAAGTCGGCGGAGCACCTCTGGTGGTAAAGCTCTTGGAAGGAACCCAGGGAAAGGGAGTCGTTTTGGCTGAATCAAAAACTGCGGCCAAATCCGTTATTGAAGCATTTTATGGACTGAATGCCAACATCTTAGTTCAAGAATTCATCAAAGAAGCAAAAGGAGCAGATGTTCGCGCTATCGTTGTAGGCAACAAAGTGGTTGCTGCATATAAGCGCCAAGGAAAAGAAGGAGAATTCCGCTCCAATCTTCATGCGGGAGGGCATGGAATTCCCATTAAACTCAAGGCATCTGAAAAGAATGCAGCCATTCTCGCAGCAAAGGCGCTTGGGTTGAAGGTAGCCGGAGTCGACCTTTTGCAAAGTGAACGAGGACCGCTCATTCTCGAAGTGAATTCATCGCCCGGACTCGAAGGAGTTGAGCGCACAACAGGGATTGATGTCGCTGGAAGTATTATTCAATACATGGAAGAGAACTATCAGCTTTCGCAAGTTAAAACGAAAGATAAAATTGGAGCCTAATGCATAGTTTTTGGGGAGAGCGAGAGGGAGACATCCTTCGTCTAGACGCCGATGAGGTCGCCCACGCCGTAAAATCCCTGCGCGTAGAAACGGGCGATGTCATTCAAGTTTTTGATGGATCTGGAGATATTTATATCGGCCGCGTCTACCAAGTCCACAAAAAATATGTCTTAGCCCGCCACATTGAGACTCTAGAAAACTTTGGGGCGGTTTCTGGCCATTTGCATGTAGCCATCGCCCCGACTAAAAACGTTGACCGCATTCACTTTTTTTTGGAAAAAGCCGTTGAAATGGGAATTCATGAAATTAGTCCACTGATTTCATTTCATTCTGAACGTCGCCATTGGAATGAGGAACGGGCGCTTCGAATTATGAAGGCGGCATGCACTCAGAGTCGAAAAGGTCGACTGCCTCTTCTTCATAGCCCACGCACAATAGAAGCTTTAATTAAAGAAGATGCAGCTGCTAGCCTAGCATGTATTGCTACGTGTATGGAGGCCGAAAAACAATCTTGGGTTGAACTCGTCCAAAAAAATCCCGATCGCCCTATCCTTCTATTGATTGGCCCCGAGGGAGACTTCTCTGCAGAGGAGCTGGCTCTCGCCGAAGCTGCAGGTTACCAGCACGTGCATCTTGGAGCCCACCGATTGCGCACAGAAACTGCCGGAGTTTATGCGGTAGCTGCCTTTGCACAATGTTCCTGAAGCGAACGGCCTATTGAAAGCGCAAAAAGTCAGGATCCTCTAACGAAATGTTTTGTAAAAAATCTTTAGTGATTTCAATCTCATCCGCCAAAACCCTATCTCCTTTCGCTTCGGGCACAGATTGTCGATAGACCTCTAGCAGACCTTCTATGAGCGATCCTGCCTTGCGGTGGCTCAAATCCAGAGCCCGTGTAGCGGCCATCCACTCCATCGCCAGAATAGTCCAAATGCGATCAAGCACTTCAACCGCATGCACGGCGGCAATACTGCCCATGCTAACATGGTCTTCTTGGCCCGCACTCGAATCAATACTGTCCGTACTGCTCGGATGAGATAGTACCTTATTTCGGCTCACTAGCGAAGCTGCCGAATATTGTAAAATCATGATTCCGCTCTCCGTACCCGGTTTATGCGCCAAAAAGGCAGGCAATCCACGTTTGGCCAAACACAGTTGATTGATACGGCGTTCCGAAATACTTCCCCACTCGCACAGCGCCATTTTACCATAATCTAGCGCCAAGGCCAAGGGCTGCCCATGAAAGTTTCCTGCAGAAATAACATCCCCGCCATCGGTAAATACGGTCGGATTATCCGTAACGGCATCGGATTCCTTCAGCATTACCTCGGTAACATGTGCCCAAACGTCATTAGAAGCCCCATGAACCTGTGGAATGCACCGGAAAGAATATGGGTCTTGAACATGCGTCTTTATTGGATCAAAATCAGGGCTATCCTGCAAAAAATCGCGCATACGGGCGGCAACGAGCGCCTGGCCTCCATGCGGACGGACTTGATGAATCCGAGCGTCAAAAGGAGCACTGCAGCCATCAAATCCAATAAGCGAAGCAGCAGCTACTACATCCGCAAAATAGGCTAATCGCCTTGTTTGAATCGCTAACCAAAGCCCGTGCGCCAACATGAATTGTGTTCCATTTATCAGAGCCAAGCCTTCTTTAGCACCCAAGGTGACGGGTAGTAAATTTTTCTGATCCAAGGCTTCTACGCCTGGCAGAATCTGAGACCCCACTTGGGCTTTCCCCTCCCCCATTAACACCAACGTCAAATGCGACAGCGGAGCCAGGTCTCCCGAAGCTCCAAGGCTGCCCATCGATGGGACCACCGGCAAAATATCATGATCCAGTAAGGCGTTCAAAGCGTGAATTGTAGACCACTCTACGGCAGAATATCCTTTAGAAAGCGCGCGCACTTTCGTTGCTAACATCAAGCGGACCAGCTCTTTGTCAATTTTTGGCCCGGTACCCACGGCATGACTTCGAATAAGATTGGCTTGAAGTTCCTCCAATTCGTTTATAGGTATGACTGTGGTACAAAGCGAACCAAATCCCGTATTTACACCATACATAAGATCTCCTTGTTCAATGCGCTGGACTAATGTCTGCCGATTCGCTACCACTCGCTGCTGTGTTTCTGGATCAAGATGGATTCTAGCCTTGCCGCTAGCGATACTATTCCAGTCATCAAGTGACCAAGAAGCGTGAAGAGAGAGTTCAATTCGTTTCATGAAGATGGGATCAGGGTTTCAACAAAAATAGGCTCTGCGTTGTTAGGCTTGTATGCAACATCCTCTCTTAGTTATCGGGCATCGCCACGGAATTGGCCGAGCCATCACAGAACGACTTCTCACTCTAGGACATAGCGTGATCGGAATCAGCCGAGAAGCCGTTGATTACAGTCACCCAAACTTGGAAAGCAGGGTCCATGCCGCTGCAGACTTGAATTCCGAGCACCTCCCAGAATTCTTATCTGGTTTGGTATTTGCACCCGGAAGTATCAACCTAAAGCCTTTTAGAGGCTTGAAAATGGTAGATTTCCAAGCGGATTTTCAGCAAAACGCGCTGGATGCAGTCCACGTATTGCAAGTGGCCGAAAAAGCCTTGAAAGCAGGGCAAGCCTCGGTAGTCTTATTTAGCACCGTGGCGGTATCTCAAGGAATGCCTTTTCACGCTTCTGTGGCCATGGCCAAGGGAGCGGTGGAAGGTTTGACCCGCAGTTTAGCTGCTGAATGGGCTCCCAACGTCCGCGTAAATGCTATAGCGCCATCCCTCACTGACACCCCCTTAGCTAGCAAGCTGCTCGGAAATGAAGCGCGTTCACACGCTGCGGCTGAACGTCACCCCCTCAAGAAAGTGGGTCGGGCAGAGGATGTGGCCGAAGTGGCCATTCTCCTTCTCTCTTCTAGCTGGATTTCGGGAGAAGTATTTGGCGTAAATGGCGGATTGGGTCGACTACGAACCTCATGAGCGAACGCCATTCCTGGAATGCAAGCCTATGGTCCAACTGGGATCAGATGTATCGCGGGCAATTCTTTAATTCGCTCTATGGCGCCCGATCCGTGGCGCTTCTCTGCAGTCAAGGCGAGGTTTGGAATGCTGCTCCCGTGTCCCAAATCATTCACGTAGGCGCGAATCCACCGAGGGTTGGAGTTCTTATGCGTCCAAATAGTGCAAAACATCAAAGCCAGTCAAATTTGTTTCGCGAGCCCTGGGCGAGTCTACACTTTATGCCTGAGGATCACGCGCATCGGGTCCATCAAGCGAGTGCGGCGTATACGGACCATGATTCTGAATTAGCCATTCTTGGCTGGGATTTCCATCCCTGGGAGGACTATCCTGCCATTTTACTTAAGGATGCATGCTTGAGCCTTTGTCTTGAAGTCAATGAAGTCCTACCACTTCAGAATGGGACAGCACTTTATGTATTTGATATTCATGCTATTGAATCTCAGGGCACGCCCGATAGCTTGGGTCACTGGCCTATCACGGAAAATATTCTTCACAGCCAAGGACTTGATTATTATGGCCATGCTGTGATGACCCATGGTCCTCTACCTTATGCCAGGCCATAAAAAATCCAATCTGCCGAGCAAAGTCTGCGTAGTCTGCTTGCGTCCATTTACATGGCGTAAAAAGTGGCAACGCGATTGGGAAAATGTGAAGTATTGTTCCGAACGTTGCGCACGTCAAAAGACCTCCCAATGATTGGTCGATTAATCTTGGGCGATCAGCTTAACCCAAAACACTCTTGGCTTGCCAAGGTTGAAGCCTCCACCGTCTGTTACTATCTGATTGAGGCGGCAGAAGAGTTGCTCTATGCTCCACACCATCGCCAGAAGATGCTGGGTTTTTTAGCCTCTATGCGACGTTTTGCAGGAGAATTGCGTCTTGCCGGCCACCAGGTAAGGTATATCGATTTGTCCCATGGGGTTGGTGATATCCCATCCTTCCTTTCTGATGAAAAGGCATCCGGGCGCATCCAGTTCTGGGAAATCCAAGAGCCTGACGAACACCGCTTGGACCAGGCGCTCAGGCCTTTGGCAGACCGGATAGTTTCGACCGAACATTTTCTCACTGAACGTCATAGCGTCGCTGAGCATTTCAAAGGGAAGAAAACCTATCTCATGGAGTCCTTCTACCGTCAAATGCGTAAAACCACTGGTATTTTAATGGATGCGGGTCAACCATGCGGTGGCCAATGGAACTACGATAAAGAAAACCGTCAAGCCTGGCCCAAGGGACATCAAGCCCCTACCATGACCTTTTTTGCCCATAACCTCACAGACTTGGACAAGGAATTAGATGATGTGGGCATCCCTCGTTGGGGCGAAAGTCGTGCTCAGCAATTTCCATGGCCCCTCTGCCGCGAAGAGGCCCTAGACGTTCTTCGGGCCTTTATTCAGGAAAGATTAGTCCATTTTGGCCCGTACCAGGATGCCCTAGTAGACCATCAACCCATTCTTTACCATTCAATGCTCAGCTTTGCGCTCAATGCGAAGATGCTCCAGCCACTTGAAGTGATCGAAGCCGCGGAAGAAGCATATCGCCAAGGTTTGGCACCACTGAATTCCACAGAAGGCTTTATACGCCAAATTTTAGGCTGGCGTGAGTTCGTCCGTGGGATATATTGGGCTGAAATGCCTGACTATGCCAGTCTGAATTTCTTCGATCACCAACGTACTATGCCTTCGTGGTTCTATACGGGCAAAACCACTATGCGCTGTGCATCCCAGGCCATTCAGCAAAGTCTTTCCAATGCACACGCGCATCACATTCAGCGATTAATGGTGACGGGCAACTTGGCCTTACTGCTTGGCATGCATCCCGACGCCGTAGATCAATGGTACTTGGGTATATACATTGACGCCATTGAATGGGTCCAAAAGCCAAATACCCGGGGAATGAGTCAATATGCCGACGGGGGCAAACTTGGCAGCAAGCCCTACGTGTCTAGCGGCGCATACATTCATAAAATGTCCAATCACTGCGGATCCTGTGCGTATTCCGTTAAAGAAAAGACCGGCCCAAATGCCTGCCCGCTCAATGCCTTGTATTGGGACTTTCACGATCGGCATCGAGCACTCTTGGAAAAAAATCCTCGAATCGGAATGGTTTACCGCACTTGGGACCGAATGGATAATGAACACAAAGCCGCATTGCTTGATCGAGCACGGTGGATCCACGAACATATCGAGGAGCTATGAAGGCATATTGGTGGATTCGTGATGACATGCGCCGCGAGAACAATCCCACGCTGGAGGCCGCTTTGGCATGGCGTAAGCGGACAGGGGGCCTCCTTCAAGCCGTCTGCTTCCAACGACCGTCCGACGCGATAAGCTTGTCGGAATACCCCAAGCCACTCCCAAGGACCTCAGCCATTCGTCAAAGCTACGAGCGAGCCTGTCTGCAGTCTTTGGCAGCGACCTTGGTCTCGATGGACATTTCGACTATTTCTGTCTCAGAGGACATTCTCTTTTGGATGACCAAGCAGAATGCGGAAAGCATTTTCTTCACCTATGGTTGTGCGCATGAAGAAGTAGAGGAAGAAAAAGCTTTGATGGACATGGGATTCCAAACGCATGGCTTTTATAGTAGAACACTTTTGGAACCCGCTCAAGTTTTTGAGTCCCCTCTTCCTCAAACTTACACTCCATTTCGAAAACGAACCGAATCCCTGCTCCAATTAGAAGCATTTTCAGAAATACTCCCATATCTCGGCCCTGCCCGTTTATCGGCTCCCTTCAGCCCTACAGAAAGCCAAGCGCGTGCGCACCTCTACACCTATGTGGCTGAAAATGGTCCTGGCCGAACCTATAAAGCACGGAGAAACGGCCTGCTTCAGCCCCAAGATTCCACCAAGCTATCCGCCTACTTGAGCCTTGGCCTGCTTCATCCAAAAGAAGTTTGGAATCGATGCCTCTATGTCGAAAAGTTACTAGGCGGTTGCGAAGAAATCTATTGGATTCGTTTCGAATTGCTCTGGCGTGAGTACTTCCAATGGGTGGCCTATGAGGCTGGACCCAGGCTCTTTCTTCCAGAGGGACTCCAGTCTAAAGGGCTTGTAGCGCCAAAAGTGGGGAATGTAGACGCCTTTGAACGATGGACCCAAGGCCGGACTGGTGACGCCTTGGTGGATGCTGCGATGCGTGAACTAGCGGCCACAGGCTTTCAGAGCAACCGTGCGCGTCAAAATGCCGCTTCCTACTGGATTCACGATCTAAACCAACCCTGGAGGGTCGGGGCAGCATACTTTGAAGCGATGCTCCTCGACTTTGACGCGGCATCCAATTGGGGAAACTGGGCCTACCTCGCGGGTGTAGGAAATGATCCGCGCCCTTTTAGAAAATTCAACACCCAAAAGCAAGCCGATCAATACGATCCTGATAAGAGCTATCGGTTAACTTGGTCGACTTAATGCGTCGCTAGTCGAGCCACTATGTCATTAAAGCACAGAGCCTCCTGCTCACCTGAAGCGAGATTCTTGAGTTGCGCCAGACCAGCCTCGCGTTCGGATTCCCCAACGATAAGGACAAAGGGAATTCCACGTTTTTCCGCGTAGTCAAATTGCTTCTTTAATTTGGCTGCTTCGGGATAAAACTCTACCCGCAAACCCTCTTTTCGCAACCGAAATGCCCAATGATAGGCATCCGGAGCATCCTCTTCACTAAGGGTAAAAACAAGAGCTACGGGGACATTGCCTGAATTTTCTGGAAGTCGACCTAATTCCTCTAGGCAGAGAATAATTCGATCCAGGCCAAAACTGATTCCGACTCCCGAAGTATCCTTGAGTCCGAATATTCCAGTCAAATCATCATAACGACCGCCGCCGCCAACACTCCCTAGCTGTACTTCCTTGGCCGTCACCTCGATGATGCACCCTGTATAGTAGTTCAGGCCACGGGCCAAAGTGATATCAATTGCTACTGGGGCATTCCCTGACTGATTTAAAACGAAATTCAATTCTTCGACCCCTTGCATTCCCACAGTAGATCCAGCAAGCCAAGTCCGTAAAAAACTCAAGGCGGAGACAGCATCCGGAAAGTGTTGCATAGCGGGCTCCAAACCACTTAATTCCTTTGAGTTAAATCCCTTGCCTGCAAGCTCTGAAAGAACTCCCTCTTTGCCAATTTTATCGAGCTTATCCAGCGCAACGGTGAAGTCAACTAGGCGGTCGCCCACGCCACTAACTTCTGCGATTCCTGCCAGGACTTTCCGATTATTCACACGAATCGTCACGGGAAGTTTGAGCGCTTGAAACGCTTGCTGATATAGGTGAATCAATTCCACCTCTTGCCAGAGACTCCGAGAACCCACCACATCGGCATCGCATTGATAAAACTCACGAAAACGGCCTTTCTGAGGATTATCAGCGCGCCAAACTGGCTGCATTTGATATCGCTTAAAAGGCATGACAAGTTGCCCGGCATTTTGCACTACATAGCGTGCAAAAGGCACCGTCAAATCATACCTTAGAGCTTTGTCGGCAATTTCAGAGCTCTTAGCTTCCGCTGGGATCGCGGCGTGCCGCATAAAATCTCCTGAACGCAAGATTTTAAAGATCAATCGATCCCCTTCTTCCCCATATTTCCCCATGACCGTTTCGATGTTTTCGAAACTGGGTGTTTCCAGCGGGCTATAGCCGAACAGTTCGAAGGTCTCTCGCAGGAGGCCCATGACGTAGCTTCTCTTTGCCACTTCTTTGGCAGAAAAATCTCGTGTTCCTTTGGCTACGCGGGGCTTCATTACTTAACTAATTTCTTGTATTTGAACTTTTTCGGCTCAGCAGACGTGCCGCCAAGACGTTTTTTCTTGTTTTCCTCATAATCCGAGAATGACCCTTCAAAATAATACACTTGAGAGTCCCCTTCAAAGGCCAAAATATGAGTACAAACTCGATCTAAGAACCAACGGTCGTGAGAAATGATTACGGCACAACCGGCAAAATGATCCAAGCCCTCTTCCAAAGCACGAAGAGTGTTGATGTCCAAATCGTTGGTAGGCTCATCCAATAAAAGAACGTTCCCTCCTTCCTTCAACGCCATGGCCAAATGCAACCTATTTCGCTCACCTCCAGATAGAATTCCGATTTTCTTCGACTGGTCACCTCCTGAAAAATTAAATCGAGCCAAGTAGGCGCGGGAGTTCACAATTTGCCCACCAATTTCGAATTGTTCTTGACCATCTCCGATAACCTCATAAATGCTCTTCTCCGAGTCAAGCTTCGCATGGCTCTGATCCACATAGGAGATTTTTGCAGTTTCACCCACCTTGAATGCCCCGCCATCAGGTTGCAGCTGATCCATAATCATGCGGAAGATCGTCGTCTTACCTGCACCGTTAGGACCTACAATACCAACAATGCCTGCCGGTGGAAGAGTAAAGTTGAGATCTTCATATAGCAATCTATCCCCAAAACCTTTTTTAACATGTTCGGCTTCAATGACATTTGTACCTAACCGTGGCCCATTAGGGATGTAAATCTCTAAGCGCTGCTCTTTGTCTTTTTGCTCCTCATTCATCAGCTTGTCATAGCTAGAAAGACGTGCTTTCGACTTGGCTTGACGACCTTTAGGATTCATCCGAACCCATTCAAGCTCTCGCTCCAACGTTTTACGGCGTTTAGTTGCCTGCTTTTCTTCCTGCATCAAACGCTTGGTTTTCTGCTCTAACCAGCTGGAATAATTGCCTTTCCAGGGAATACCTTCTCCTCGATCCAATTCAAGAATCCAGCCTGCTACATTATCCAGGAAGTATCGATCGTGCGTCACGGCGATGATGGTCCCGCGATACTGCTGCAAGTGATGTTCCAACCACAAAATCGATTCAGCGTCAAGGTGGTTGGTAGGTTCGTCTAAAAGCAAAACATCTGGATTTTGCAAAAGCAAACGGCACAGCGCCACGCGACGGCGTTCTCCTCCAGACAAAACACTTATAGCGGTGTCCCCGTCGGGGCATTGAAGCGCATCCATCGCACGTGCTAGAACCGTTTCGAGCTCCCAAGCGTTGCTCGCATCGATCCGATCCTGCAATTCAGCCTGACGGTTCATGAGTTTTTCCATTTTTTCAGGATTTTCATATACCTCGGGCAAACCAAATTGATCGTTTATGGAATTATACTCCTCAAGTAATGCGACGGTTTCGGCCATGCCCTCTTTGACAATATCCATGACGGTTTTGGATTCATCTAACTGGGGTTCCTGCTCCAAATAACCAACGGTGTATCCTGGCGAGAAGACCACATCGCCTTGGTAGTTCTTTTCTATCCCGGCGATAATCTTCATCAGGGTAGACTTACCCGAACCGTTTAATCCAATGATTCCAATTTTAGCCCCATAGAAGAAGCTTAAATACATATCCTTTAGAATGGCTTTATTGTTGTTCGGGAGAATCTTGGAAACTCCCGACATGGAAAAAATGATTTTCTTTTCGTCGGACATGAGAATAGTTTTGAAGTGCAAATATCGGCATTGTCTCAGGCATGGTTGTTGTAATTTTCCCAAATCTCATGCGGAACGCTTTTCTTTTTTCAATCTATCTCCTTCCTTTGGCCCTTTTTGGTCAGGAAACGGTCCATTTTTCCGGGCAAGTCATAGAAGAAAAGTCCAAAGAGGCGGTTCCGTGGGTCATCATTGTCAACGCTCGAAATGAAACGGCTTTCAATTCAGATGAAAACGGTGTTTTTGACTTATACGCCGAAACAGGAGACACCTTGGTTTTTTCAAAGCCCGGCTATGCTTACCGATATGCATGGGCCCGCGAAGAGAATCGCGTAGCGATTGAATTGTTACCCCAAAACTACCTTTTGGATGAAGTGCCTGTCACGGCCTACAAATTGACCAGCAATTTACCCAAAGAGGTGCCTTTGTCTTCGCCTAATCGTCCAGAAGGGGGAGAAATACGTGTTCCACGTGGCGTAAAACCCACCTTAGCAAATCCATTAGACTTGCTCTACGACCAATTTGGCAAGCGACCGAGACAGCTTCGCGAACTGGAGGCCATTCTCGAAAGCGAAGCCTTTAGAGATAAACTATCGGAAAGCAACAACCGCAGTGCTTTATTTGAATTGACTGGCCTCACTCCAAGCCAGGTTGAGGAATTTCTTCTTTTCTGTCACTGGAACGAAACCGCCATTTATTCGCCCACAGACTATGAACTCCTGAGAAGTCTCATGCGTTGTTTCGCTCAGTTCCAGGCCATCCAAGAACAGGAATTAAGAGAAACCCCTTAACGACTATAGTTTGGCGCTTCTCTTGTGATGGTTACATCATGAGGATGACTCTCTGCTATTCCTGAAGCCGTGATTCGCACAAATTGGCCTTTGTTCTGCAATTCTTCAATGTTCTTAGATCCACAATAGCCCATACCTGCTCGAAGTCCACCAATAAACTGATACATCACATCTTTGACCTCGCCTTTGTATGGCACCCGACCAACAATTCCCTCTGGGACAAGCTTCTTAATGTCATCTTCGACATCTTGAAAATAGCGATCCTTGGATCCAGCTTCCATCGCTTCGATTGAACCCATTCCACGATAAGACTTGAAGCGTCGCCCGTCTAGTATAATTGATTCGCCCGGAGCTTCATTTGTACCCGCCAGGAGTGAGCCCAACATGACACTATCAGCTCCTGCCGCAATAGCTTTCACTATGTCTCCAGTATATCGAATGCCCCCATCAGCGATCACGGGAACGCCTGAACCTTTGATGGCTTCAGCGACCGCCATGACGGCAGAAAACTGCGGAACGCCTACTCCTGCCACCACGCGGGTAGTACAGATGGAGCCCGGTCCAATACCAACCTTCACGGCATCTGCCCCGGCTTCAACGAGGTATTTGGCCGCTTCTGCGGTGGCAATATTACCCACCACCACATCTAAATCTGGAAATTGGCTTTTAACTGCCTTCAACGCGTTGATCACACCACGTGTGTGACCATGAGCCGTATCAATGACAATCGCATCTACATTCGCTTGAACCAATAGGCCAACGCGTTCTAAGACATCTGGAGTTACCCCTACGGCCGCAGCCACTCGAAGACGGCCAAAAGCGTCCTTGTTGGCATTCGGCTTGTTTCGCTTCTTGCTAATATCACGATAGGTAATCAACCCTAGCAATGAACCATCCTTTCGAACAACGGGTAGTTTTTCAATTTTATTCTTTTGAAGGATGACCTCAGCCTCCTCCATCGTGGTATTTTCTGAGGTCGTAACTAAAGGCTGGGCAGTCATCACTTGACCCACCGTTTTATCATCATCTGTTTCAAAACGCAAATCCCGATTAGTAATGATACCGATGAGTTGCTTGGCCTCGTTTACCACAGGTATTCCTCCGATTCGGTACTCTGACATTAGCCGCTTGGCTTCCCCCAAAAATGAAGTTGAATGCAAAGTCACGGGATCCATGATCATGCCACTCTCCGCTCGCTTCACCTTTCTGACTTCCATTGCCTGCTTCTCGGCCGTCATATTCTTATGTAGGACGCCAATCCCACCATCTTGAGCCATAGCAATCGCCATTCCAGCTTCTGTGACAGTATCCATCGCAGAACTAATAATGGGTGTTTTGAGCGTAATGTGCCGAGTGAACCTCGATTCAATGCTTACATCACGCGGGAGCACTTCAGAGAAGGCGGGAATGAGGAGGACGTCATCGTATGTGAGGTATTCTCCGATGACTTTGCTGTGATTTGATTCCATGGCGCAATTTACGGTCTAAATTGCAGGCAAAATTAAGAAAAAACCGCCCCTGGAGGGGGCGGTTTTTAAAGTAATAGTGTCAGTCTTAATAAATCAACAAAAGCGTGCCGCGCATCTCGATTGGCTCTCCTTGCTTTGATCTAAAATTCAATTGATAGATATAGCTACTTTCAGAGGCTCTGACTCCGTCAATAGTTCCATCCCAACCTTTGTTTTCGTTGTTCGTCGAGAATACCACATTGCCCCAACGATCCATGATTTCAAGCTTATAGCTGCCTGACTCCACATAAACTTGTTTTGGACGCCAAGTGCGGTTTTCAAGTACAGGTGAGTTTGGACTAAAAGAGTTAGGAATAAAAATTCGAGGCTTGTGCTCTGCACAGGCCACATTGGATGTGGATGTAAACACAGAGCCGTCATAGTCTGTGAAATTAAAAAGACTTGGCCCCTCAGTAGCCACCACCTTGTAGCAGAAAATACCGACGTTATCTCCTCTGGGGCGAATGTTGTCTGAGAAAACAGTGTCCGTGGTCGTGCCAACGAATGACATTCCTGCACCTTCGCCAACAGATCTGTAGATGTCATACTTCAAGACTCCTCCCATGAAATCACGGTAGGGATTCCATGTTAGAATGTTGGTCAAGTTATCAACAGGCTCCACTTCGAGTAATATGTTGGTGCCAATGTTAGAGGCCGTATCAATTCCTCCACAACTATCTGTCGCCACAAAGCGATAGAGATAACGGTGATTCATAGGATCCGCTGAAAAATCTTTAAATCGGATTTCCCATGGTGGGGACACTGGCTTAGGAATGAGGCCTAAGGAGGTAAACGGTGCGCCATCTCGATCCGCACGCTGCAAATCAAAGTGGATGATGTCGGCATCCTTATCAATAAAGGTCACCAATTCGATGGCATTATCGTTTCGAACGGAGGTCTTAGCCATGTACAATAGGCGAGAGCGTTGAACCGCTAAGGAATTAATACAAACTTGGTTGGAAGTACTAAATCGCTGACTAGCTGTATCTACCGCCTGAACATAATAGCAATAGGCCCATCCACCAATCAAGTCACGTGTATTGAATGCTGTGTCTCCCGGTGCTTTTGTCGCCAGAAGAACTGCCATTTGAGTGGGTCCTCCAGGTGGCGTTACATCAGCAAGCAAACGATATTCCTTGACTCCACCTGACCAGCCGTTGTACTGATTCCAACGCAAGCGCATGATGCCTTCGCATGGATCCATATTCTCGGTCAATAACATATTATTATGAGCAGAAACAAGTAGATCAGAGCTTTGATTACCACAACTATCAGTGGACATCACCTTGTATCGCTTGACTTGGCTTAAAGGAAGTGCTCCTGGAATCGCATACGGCATGCTTACCGTATTTGGAACCGTAGCAATGGAGTTCCAGCCTGTTCCAGGAACCCACTCTAGGATGTCATAATTCACTATGTCACCATTCGTACCGGCAGACCAAGACATGAATGCAGTGCCTCCAATCACCGAAACAGAATCAATCTTTAATATGTCTGTATTGTTTTGATCCGAAAAATACCCTCCATCAATCGTCGAGTTACAGGCGCCGTTGATTCGAATTTGATATTCTAAATCTTGACCGCAGATATTAACCGTATCGTTGTAGGTTTTACTCGCCGTGGTGGCGACCTGAGACCAGCCTGCGACCCCAGTTCCTTGGGGACGTCTCCAAATCTCATACGTTGGCGTGGCTCCTGTATTTGGAGCGTTCCAATCCAATTGGGCCACAGATGAATTTGTAGGAGGAATCGGCGTAACCGACATTTCCATCAAGCGAACGGTATCGGAGGTAACTGACGTATAGCCGCAACCGCCTATGGAACGCATGTAGTAATAATTGGCGCCGCTCAAAGGGCTCGAGTCAGTGTAGGAAAGAGTACCGTAATCCCAGACCGTATCTATGGCAACAAAAGGCACCGAAGGAGAAGACCCCCGAAAGATGACATAGGCGTCAAAATTCATTCCGGTATCAAGTGGCGTGCCCCAATCTAAGGTCAAGCCCCCACCGGGCTCTTGCGAAACACAGGATTGACTTAAATCAGGAGGTACAGGTATTGTAGATACCACATTGATTACCACTGCAGCCACACGAATCGCAGGGGCCACACAGAAATTATCCTGCATCCTAAGGGCGAAAACATACCGGTTCGTAGGTGTACCGCACGAGTTGTTCTGATACGAGATATGATTGCAATTCGTTACCCAATCAAAAGCGATCTCGTTATTCAAGGTGGAAATAAATGCAGTCTGAGGAGACTTGGGATTCACGGTTGCGCAAGGCGGGTTAAGACAGCCCGCATTGGGGTTGTTCAGAGGATCTCCAAGCTGACCTCCCGATGGCGTAAACTCAATAGTTTGGGGTAAAAAGTTGGGCAAAAGTTGGGCATCCTGAGAGACCAAGTCAAACTTCACCTGTTGCCCCGCGAAGACTGTGGTTTCCCAATACAGAGTGTCTCCTGAATTCACTACCGGCACGAGGGCCGGATATGTTGGAATATTATTTATTTGAACGGTAGGTGGAGTGTTGAAACCACAGTCCGTGCGAATGATAACCGGAATATCCCGATACACCGAAGCGATTTTCTGATTGCATCGGTAGGCGCTTACTTCCACACAGGAGGCAAAAGATCCGCCCGCAGAGGGAGTGAACGTCATCGCACCCGTCTGTTGATTAAAACTAACCGAGTTGCCTCCATTAGGGAATGGATTATTGTAGGCATATCCGGTATTGAAAGCTGCATTGGTGCCGTTAGACGAAGTCTGAGGATACGCCCAGTCATAGACCACAGAATCCAAATCATCATCAAATGCATTGTGCGCATAGGTATATTCGTAGCCTGAGCAAATCACCGACTTGGGAGGCTCCAAGAAACGAGGAGATGAATCGTAGCAGGGATTGGCATTCTGTGTCACCCCATTGATTGTATAAGGGAACATGTAAGCTCGAAGCGTGTAACTACTTGAAGAAGCGGTCAAATTCGTAATAGACGGGCGGCAGCAATCTGTAAATGTAAAATACCATCCTCCTGCCGGGGGAACCCCACTTAAAGTGATGTATCCAGATTCATAACGACGTTCTTCCACGGCACCTTGTCCCGAAACGACCCCATTACAATTAATTTCTTGTGTGCCGTCCCAACAATTTGGTGACACGTCGACAGCAGAGCCTACCTGAGCGCATGAGATAGCTCCTCCTGGCGCGTTGGTTGATAAAACGACTGGATTAGGGAGAAATGTGGATGCACCCGTGCCACATTCGCGATACAGGATTACATAAAACTTGTACTTGCCCGTGTTTGGACCGCTATCAAAACAGCGCCAAGTAATTTCCCCTCCTAAATAGTGAGAGGCGAAAGCTGACTGAGCCAATAATAAGAATGCAAAAATTCTAAATAGATGCTTCACAATGCGTGTTTTTTATATCAATTCAAATGTAAGCCATTGAATCATGTCCTTCCCTCTGCTCTTGCAGGAAAGTCAGGGCTTAATGAGTAAACGGCGACTTGAGCACTCTTGGGCGAATTCAAGAACGCAACATTTCCCTCGAAATTACCAATTTTTGAATTTCTGAAGTCCCTTCTCCTATAGTACAAAGCTTGACGTCGCGATAATATTTTTCGGCAGGATAATCCTTGGTAAAACCATAGCCGCCATGAATTTGAAGCCCTTCATTCGCAACTCGAACGGCTACCTCACTGGCATAATATTTGGCCATGGCAGACTCCTTGGTGACTTTCAGATTTTGGTCTTTGAGTGAGCCCGCATGACGAATCATCAATTCAGAACCATAAATCTCCGTATCCATGTCAGCGAGTTTGAAAGCAATGGACTGAAACTTGCTTATAGCCTTGCCAAACTGCTCACGCTCTTGACTGTAGCGCAATGCGGCATTACGGGCTCCTTTGGCAATCCCCAGCGAAAGCGCGGCAATAGAAATACGCCCGCCATCCAGGATTTTCATGCTCTGAACGAAGCCCTCTCCTATGCCCCCTAGGATGTTTTCCTTTGGGATTCGGCAATCATCAAAAAAGAGGCAAGCTGTTTCACTCGCACGCATGCCGAGCTTATTTTCCTTTTTACCGCCTGAGAAACCGGGGGTGCCTTTTTCCACTACGAAGGCCGACATTCCGCGGGAATCGCCCTTCTCTCCTGTTCTCGCAATGACAACGGCGATTTCTCCAGTAATGGCATGGGTGATAAAGTTTTTGGAGCCTTGAAGCACCCACTCATTTCCATCCAAAGTCGCCGTGGTATGCATTCCTCCGGCATCGCTTCCCGTTCCAGTTTCTGTCAAGCCCCAAGCTCCTACAATCTGACCAGCAGCCAAACGAGGTAACCACTTGGCTTTTTGCGCTTCTGTCCCAAATTGATTGATGTGCTGGGTGCAGAGACTATTGTGAGCCGCTAAAGACAAGCCAATACTCCCGCAAACCTGAGAAATTTCATCAATAACGGTGATGTATTCGGCATAGCCCAGGCCGGAACCCCCGAACCGAGGTTCAACAAGCATTCCCATAAATCCCATCTCACCCATGGCATGAAATACATGCAATGGGAAGGTTTGTGCCTCATCCCACTCCATCACATGAGGGGCGATGTGTTGCTGGGCAAAGTCACGAGCTGCTTCGCGAATGGCATCGAGCTCGGGATTACTAAGGGCATGAATGGGGTACATAATCAAGGATTTGCTGTGTTGTTTAGGAGGATATTGTTATTTCTTAAGCACTTCGCCGTTCAAAAGTTCATAGGCTTCTCCACTTTCAGTGCACGTCGCATGCCCTTCAGAATCAAAGTCCAATCGGTGGCCGTATTCACTCATCCAACCGACTTGTCGGGAAGGATTTCCGACGAATAAAGCGTAGGCCGGGATATTTTTGGTCACCACTGCCCCAGCGCCAATGAAGGCATACGGTCCAATGTTGTGACCACAAACGATGGTGGCATTCGCGCCAATACTGGCGCCTTTTCCCACATGGGTTCGGCTGTATTGCCCGCGTCGCACTACGCTTGATCGTGGGTTTGTGACATTGGTAAATACACAGGAAGGGCCCAAAAAAACGTCATCGTCACACGTTACCCCCGTATATATGCTGACATTATTTTGAACTTTCACGTTGTTGCCGAGGATCACATCGGGTGAAATGACTACGTTTTGACCCAGATTGCAGTCGGCACCGATGGTACATGGGCCCATGATGTGGGAAAAATGCCAAATTTTAGTCCCTTCACCAATTTGGGCACCTGCATCAATAACGGCTGTGGGATGTGCGCTGTAGTTCATGGAATCTTAATGAAGTGGCTAAGATAGGAAGCAGGTCCCGGATGTATCTTTAGCGGATAGATTTAATCTTTGAAATTCATGCAACGCATCTCTCCATTCTTCTTACGTTCAGTTCTTTCATTAAGCTTGATTCTCTCCTCCATTACCGCTCTTGGCTGGGGCCAAACCGGGCATCGCGTTGTAGGTCAGATTGCCTCCAAGCACTTGCATCCTGTGGCGGCTGAGGCAGTACAGCGGCTTCTCGGAAATGAGTCCCTCGCGATGTGTTCCAACTGGATGGACCATATCAAGTCCAATCGGGACTACAATTACATGAATCCATGGCATTATTGTACCATTCCCGATGGTTTGACCTATGAAAGCTGCGATCATCCTTCGGAAGGGGATGTTATAGAAACTATCAATGCGTTAATTCAGGAAATCAAATTGAAGCGATTCTCAAAGGCAGAGAATGAAGCTATGGCCGTTAAAATGCTTGCGCACCTCATTGGGGATCTACATCAGCCATTGCACGTTGGCAATGGCACAGACCGCGGTGGAAATGATCGTAAAATCAAATGGTTTGGTGACAACAGTAACCTTCACCGCGTGTGGGATTCCGATCTCATTGATCATCAACAATTGAGCTTCAGTGAGTATGTTCTCTGGATTGATCATGCGAGTGAGACTGAAGTAAGCGATTGGCAAAGTTCGTCTGTGATGGCCTGGGCGCATGAGTCGCAAGCTATTCGAATGACCATTTACCCCAAGTCGGATGACACCTCATTGGGCTATAATTATAACTACGATCAGATAGCCACATTAAATAAACGCTTACTTCAAGCAGGTATTCGCTTAGCCGGAGTCTTGAACGATTTGTACGCAGCACCTTCAAAAAAGAGGAAATAAACATGCTCAATCGGAAAACCACCTATGGCATTCATGCCTTGCTTTTTTTGGCAAGGCATGCGGATCAGGGGTTTATTCCGATTGTCCGAATTTCAGAATCACTAGTGGTTTCTCGGAAATTTCTCGAGCGAATTTTAGCGGAATTAAAGGAAGAGGGCTTAGTAGTTTCACATGCAGGACGAGACGGCGGATACAGCCTCGGCTCGCAAGGCTTGGATCTTGGACTTTCTGAAGTCGTGCGCGTTCTAGAAGGACCCATTGCACTTCTACCCTGCGCTTCCCATCGCTTCTTCACGGCGTGTAACGAATGTCCAGACCCTAATTCGTGTGGACTTCAAGACGCATTAGTTCAGGTCCGCAATGACACCGTTCATAGTCTAAAACAAATGACCTTAGGACGCATGCTCACCGCCGAAGCGGAGATGAACTCAGGCCTTCGTCCGCTCCAGCGACCCACTCCATATTCGAGAGACTAGAAGCATTCCATAGCCCTTAACTTTGCCTACATGCCTACATCCCGCCCCACCCCTGCTGTCGTTCAGAATATTTTAGAAACGATTGGCCAAACGCCCATGGTTCAATTGCATCGCACGGTGGAGGGTATTCCCGGCAAGGTTTTGGCCAAAGTAGAGTATTTCAATCCGGGTCATAGCACCAAGGACCGAATGGCTTTGAAAATGGTAGAAGACGCTGAAAAAGCTGGCTTACTGAAACCCGGAGGGACGATTATTGAATGTACCTCGGGAAATACCGGCATGGGCTTGGCTTTAGCGGCTGTTGTGAAGGGTTACCGCCTCATATGCACGCTGAGTGACAAGCAGAGTAAGGAAAAAATGGATGTCCTACGGGCACTCGGGGCTGAAATTTATGTCTGTCCAACGAACGTATCCCCGGAACACCCAGATTCCTATTATTCCGTCGCCAAGCGATTGAATGCCGAGATCCCAAATTCCTATTTCCCAAATCAATACGACAACCTGAGCAATCGCACGGCTCACTATGAATCTACCGGTCCAGAAATCTGGGAACAAACCGAAGGGAAAATCACCCACTTTATTGTGGGTGTCGGAACGGGTGGAACTATTTCTGGAGTGGCGAAGTATCTAAAAGAGAAGAACCCTAAAATCCAAATATGGGGAGTGGACTCCTTTGGTTCCGTCTTTAAAAAATATCATGAAACGGGTGTCTTTGATGAATCTGAAATCTACGGATACATCACGGAAGGTATTGGCGAAGACATCCTACCCAAGAACGTCGACTTTGGATTGATCGATCGATTTGAAAAAGTCACGGATCGGGATGGTGCGCTTGTGGCGCGTGAATTGGCTCGCAAAGAAGGTCTCTTACTTGGCTATTCCTGTGGCTCTGCCCTTCAAGGCTTGCGTCAATTGAAGCATTTACTTCCTGATGATGCCGTCACCGTCGTGCTGTTTCATGACCATGGAAGCCGCTACGTAGGAAAAATATACAACGATGATTGGATGCGTGAACGTGGCTTTCTGAAGGAAGACTCAGGTAATTTAGCCCAAGCCGTTTCAATGAATATTCACCTACCCTTGGTGATGGTTCAACCAGAAGAACCTTTAATGAATGCTGTGGTGGCTATGAAGCGTCATAGTATCTCACAATTGCCGGTACATAATGGGTCCGTTTTTGTAGGAAGTCTTACTGAAAGTCATATCATCCGAGCTTTATCGGAAGAAGGTTTGGGCATGGACACGCTGGTTAAGCACGTCATGGGGAAGCCATTTCCTATTCTATCAGGCCATTCGTCCCTTCAGGAGGGTATTCAAGCTTTAAGCATGGATCACAATGCATTATTAGTTGAATTGAGTGCAGGAAAACATCATATACTAAGCCGACATGATTTGCTGACGAGAATTGCTTGATTCGTAGTATCTTTGCGCCTCATTAATTAACCGAGTTTAGGACTCTTCTAAAACAATTAACCAATGGCAACTAAAATTCGCCTTCAACGCCACGGCCGTAAAGGTCGTCCTATCTACACTATAGTGGCTGCTGATTCACGTGCTAAGCGTGATGGTAAGTTCATTGAGAACCTAGGTCAATACAATCCCAACACCAATCCTGCAACGATCGATTTAGATTTCGATCGCGCATTGGATTGGATTATGAAAGGTGCTGAACCTTCGGATACGGCTCGTGCGATCCTGAAATACAAAGGGGTGATGATGAAGAAGCATTTACTTCTAGGAGTCACTAAAGGTGCTTTAACGGCTGAACAGGCCGAAGAGCGTTTCGAGTCATGGTCTACTGATAAGTCTGACCGCATCGATGCCAAAATTGAAAATCTAAATAATAGCGCGAAATCTGCTAAAGATCAGCGTCTTAAGGCTGAAGCAGCGGTGAGCGAAGCGCGCGCAGCGGCAATAGCTGCGAAGAATGCCCCTGAGCCAGAAGCCGTTGAAGAGGCCACTGCCGAAGAGGCACCTACTGCTGAAGTTGCTACTGAAGACGCACCTGCTGCTGAAGTTGCTGCCGAAGACGCACCTGCGGCTGAAGTTGCTGCCGAAGACGCACCTGCTGCTGAAGTTGCTGCCGAAGACGCACCTGCTGAATAATTACTCCGATGGAGGGCTATTTCCAACTTGGATTCCTCCGCAAGAAGCACGGATATAAAGGAGAAATCATTCTCCATGTCGAATCAGATCATCCAGCACGCTATGCGTCGCTGGATGTTTTGTTTTTAGAGGAATCCGACGCCCCAATACCCTACTATATTTCCTCCATACGCAGTCATATCAACGCCGAATACATCGTCCGATTGGAAGATGTTGACGATGAATCGCTGGTAGATGCCGTCATCGGTCGTACCGTCTATCTTCCAGAAGATGCGCTCGGCGTTTTGAATGACGACCAATATTACTACCATGAAATCATCGGATATAGCGCGAGTGATCCGGCTGTTCCGGAGATAATGCTGGTGGAAGAGGTAATGGACCGCCCAGGGCAGCCGCTCTTAGTTCTACGACTTCCTTCCAAGGAAAATCATGTACTCATCCCTTTAGTTGAGGAGTTTGTACTCCAGGTAGACAAGGCAAAAAAACATATACGTATCGAAGCTCCTCCCGAACTTTACAGCCTGTAAATCAGTCGTTTATCTTGGTTTCGCGCTCATCAAATCGAATTCCCCAATCGGCTAACTCGCGTAAAATCGGAGCATAAACTTCCTTCCGCATAGGCAATAGAACCCCTTTTTCTTTTATCTCACCCAAAGCTACTAGTCTTGTAGCCATAGCTACAGGCAAGCCCACTGTAAAGGCCATAGCAGTATTTTGGGCTGATTTCCCCTTACAAACCATCGAGGACTCTAATCGGTACGTACCTCCGTCCTTCTGATAAAAAATGCGATGCCACATCACCAACATATCGGTGTCTTCGGCGCTCATCGTCCATTTTTTCTCCAATATGTGCTGAAGAATCTGTGCTGGACTCCCTGACGACATACCAACGGGGACATTTTCGAATAATCCGAGCCATTCAAACATTTCCATCATCTCGGAGTCCTGCGGAATCTGTAGATAATGCATTAGTTTGAGCTCAACACTGTCCGAAGCATGATATGCCAAAAAACTATTGATGAATGTGCGATGCGTCAAGGACTCCACCCCTTCCATTCGATAACCATCATCCGTCGCACCCAATTGCACGAAGACATCCCAAGCGCGGCAAAAGCCGGGTCTACGGAGTGTACCGCGATACATAGTGGGGATTCCATTCAATCCATATTCACTAATGTACTTGAGAGAATCTCGGTTGGCATAGCCTTCAAAGCGACCATAGCCTGGAATGGAAACAAATTCGGTCCGACGGAATAGCTTGTGGTAAGGGATGTACTTAAAAAGTCCTTCTTGGATGAATTTTACAGCTCCACCCGCGCCGGCGAGTACTACGTTTCGAGGGTTCCATGTGAATTTGTACTGCCATGGATTACTTGGACTTTCGGGCGCAAGAATCCCTCCACAGAAACTTTCATACGACGTGATTTCTCCGCCTTTCGCTCGAATTTTTTCGAGGATTTCCATGGTGGACATATGATCAATTCCTGGGTCCACGCCGCACTCATTCAATAAAATTAGGCCCTTGGCCTTGGCTTCGGCATTTAATGCCTTCATCTCATCGCTAGCATAAGAGGCGGTTACCATATGCTTTTCTTGCTTCAAGCATTCTTTGGCAACATCTAGATGCATGAACGCAGGCAGCATGGAAACTACCACATCCGCTTTCGCAATCCATTCGGAGCGAATAGCCGAATTCGATAAATCCGCTGAAACTGCTTTGACATGATGGTAGGCCGAGCATTTGACCTCCAATGAGGTCGCATCAAGATCAACGACATGGAGGGACCAGCTCGAGGCATCCTCATGGGTGGCTAAGTATTCGATGAGGGCCGGTGTGCTGCGTCCAGCACCAAGAACTACGATAGATTTCACTAAAAGGATGTTGAAAACTGATTGTTTTTGGGGACTTTCTAGAACGAAGGTAATTTACATTTGCTTTAACCCTTGATAGAATTCATATGAATACACACTTCTCCGGAACGGAATCCTCGAAAAAGTGGATTTCCGCCCTAGGCTTGGAACATTCCTCGTTGGTATACCAAGCCACTCCAGAGTTTCTAAGCAATGAAGCCCTAGCATTGAACCGGGCAAGCCTTACCTCCAAGCAAGTCCTGAGTATAGCCACTGGGACTTTTACAGGACGATCTCCTGAAGATCGCTTCATTGTCAACGATGATCTTACAAAAGATCGTGTTTGGTGGGGGAAAATCAACAAAGCATTTGACGAGAAGGCCTACCACGCCTTGAAATCTAAAGTCATCGCCTACTTAGATGGCAAGAAGCTCTACATACGTGATGCAAAAGCAGGCGCAGAAGACCAGCTTAGCTTAAAAATTCGCGTGATCAATGAGTATCCTGAACACAATCAGTTTGCATCGAATATGTTCATTGAACCGAGTCCTTCAGAATTGACGGACTTCCAACCCGAATGGACCATACTTCATGCGCCTGACTTCCTAGCAGACCCTGCCACAGACGGAACACGTCAAGGCAATTTCGCCATATTGAGCTTTGCTGATCAAACCATATTGATTGGCGGGACAGGGTACACCGGCGAAATCAAGAAAGGCATTTTTTCTGCCTTGAACTTTCTCTATCCAGTGCAACATCAGACCTTTCCGATGCATTGCTCCGCCAATCTAGGCAAACAAGGAGACAGCGCATTATTTTTCGGATTGAGCGGCACGGGAAAGACCACCTTATCTGCCGATCCCGATCGTCTTCTCATCGGGGATGATGAACATGGATGGATGCCGGACGGCACTATTTTCAATTTTGAAGGCGGCTGCTATGCCAAAGTCATTGACCTCTCCAAAGAAAAAGAACCAGATATCTGGAACGCAATTCGACCTGGCGCCATTTTGGAAAACATTGTAATGGATTCTTTTGGAGTCCCAGATTATTCAGACAAGTCCATCACGGAAAACACCCGCGTTTCATACCCCATTGAGCACATTGCCAATGTTGCGCCCGGACTTAAAGGGCCAAGCCCGAAGAATATATTCTTTTTGACTTGCGACGCCTATGGGGTATTGCCCCCACTGGCCAAGTTAGGACCGGAACAAGCGGCGTATCACTTTATTTCAGGCTACACAGCCAAAGTGGCAGGAACCGAAGCTGGTGTCACTGAGCCAAAAGCGGTATTTTCCGCATGCTTTGGTGCGCCCTTTATGCCACTTCACCCTAGCGAATACGCCTCCATGCTGATGGATAAAATGCGCCATGAAAACCTACATGTTTGGCTCGTAAACACCGGATGGGTTGGCGGTGGCTATGGCGTAGGGTCCAGAATTAAGTTGAAATATACCCGAACCATGATCACGGCGGCTTTAAAAGGGTTGGAATTGACATTCGAAACGGATAGCACCTTTGGTTTTCAGAGGGTGAGCTCCTGCCCCGGCCTACCTTCAGAGGTGCTGGACGCACGAAGCCAATGGTCGAATAGGGACGCCTACGATGACGCAGCACAAAATCTTGCGGAGCGATTCTTTGATAACTTTAAAACCTTTGAGACAGGTTCATCGCGAGCCATTCAAGCAGGTGGTCCACACATGGCATCAAAAGTGTAATCAACCTCTTTATGCATAGATGAGCCCCGCTATGTTAGCGGGGCTCTTTCTTTTACAACATATCGTTAGCCAAATTGGCTAGTTCACTGCGCTCTCCCTTTTCTAAGGTAACATGTGCATAGAGATCTTGACCTTTTAAACGGTCCACGAGGTAGGACAACCCATTCGATTGTTCATCCAAGTATGGAGTGTCAATTTGATGGACATCACCGGTAAAAATGAACTTCGAATTTTCTCCCGCACGAGTGATGATCGTTTTGACTTCGTGCGGCGTCAAGTTTTGTGCTTCATCCACGATGAATATCACATTAGAAAGCGATCTGCCTCGTATGTAGGCTAAAGGCGTGACCAGGATTTTTTCGTTCGCAACCATATCATCAATCTGTTTATAGTTGCGGTCTCGTTCACCAAATTGGTTTTTAATGAATTTCAAGTTGTCCCAAAGAGGCTGCATATAGGGGTTGATTTTCTGCTCTGCATCACCAGGCAAGAAGCCAATATCTCGATTTGAAAGAGGGACAATTGGACGAGCCAAAAAAATCTGTTTAAAATCACGACGCTGCTCTAATGAACCAGCCAAGGCAAGTAATGTTTTACCCGTTCCTGCCACCCCAGTCAGCGTGACCAATTTGATGTCAGGGTGCATAATGGCATGAAGGGCAAACGTTTGCTCGCTATTCCGCGGCTTGATGCCATAATAGCTGGACTTCTCAACAAGCTCAATTCGATTGGACTTGCCGTGATAATAGCCCAAAGCCGAGGATCGTGCGGATTTAAGAATGTAGAAATGATTGGCCTGAAGCTTGAGCTTTTGGTTCGCTTTTTCTGTAGGGATTAATTCAACGGTCTTGTTTTCATATAATTCCTGGAGTGCCTTTGGAGGAAAGGCAGTAATCTCTCCACGCCCCGTAAACCGGGTATCCATCTCTTTGACCCTGCCAGTCAAGTAGTCTTCTGCCGCCACATTCAGCGCTTTGGCCTTTAAGCGCAAATTGATATCCTTGGTGACCAAAATAACTGGGCGATTCGGTTCCTCTTGTTGGAGAAATAACGCTGCATTTATAATCCTGTGATCGTTCTTCTCTTTACCATAGACTTCTGTGGCATCCACATCTAGCCTTGGAGTGGCCATGATCACGCGAAATTTTCCGCGCTTTCCTCCGTTTAAGTCAATCCACTCGGTCAGAGGCTTATCTGCTGCCTTCCTATCCAGCAATCGAATGAATTCACGGGCTTCAAAATTTTTTGTGTCGCTACCCTTTTTGAATTCATCCAACTCCTCCAAAACAGGAATGGGAATAGCCACATCATGTTCTTCAAAGTTCATTATCGCATGATGATCATACAAGATCACTGAAGTATCCAAGACGAAAATCTTTCGGGGCGCTTTCTTAGCTTTGGGCATGGTGCATTGCTAGATTTAAGGTTAAATTAGTGGAAGAAAGAGGACTCTAGACCTAAGGATACAGGATGTTTTTAACAACGCCTTGAGAATAGTCCTTTGGAGAAATCCTCATACACCGCTACCAAAAGCAGATGCACCCACCTAGCGCTCAAGACGTTTTTCAACATTTCCGTTTCAAGGATCCGATATTAATCGAATCTATTCTCAAACACGGCCTATTCTGCTCCTTCAAAAGCGGAGATTTGATTGCTGGGCCAGGTTCTCCCGTAGACTTTGTTCCTTTAATTATGAAGGGAAATTTGCGGGTGATGCGGAAGGATGAAGCGCATGATCGAGAGCTTTTCCTATATTTTCTGACGGCCGGATCCACCTGTTCAAGCACGATTAACTGCTGTATGTCCGGCACAAAAGTCACCGTTGAGGTCATCGCAGAAGAAGAAACGGATATGATTTGTATCCCTAATGAATTTGCCTCCAAATGGATTCATTGCTTTCCTGAATGGCTCAATTTTGTTCTTCGGAGTTACCAACTTCGCTTCGAAGAAGCCCTTCATGCCCTGGATGAGGTTGCATTTCGCCAACTAGATGAACGGCTTTGGAATTTTCTGATAGAAAAATCGAGCTTGAATGAGAGCAATACCGTTGAAATGAGTCATTCCGACCTTGCTCAAGCCCTACATTCCTCTCGTGAAGTCGTTTCTCGCCTGCTTAAAAAGCTCGAATCGGAAAACCGTCTTAAACTTGGTCGAAATAGAATCCAAATCCTTCGCTAAGGAACCCTATTTTTGCGGCATGATTCGTAAGTACCTCCGCCTCGCTATTGCTGTGCTCTTTCTTGCTAGCGCCATTTGGCAATTCATCGACCATGAAATCGGGAATGGCATTTTCTTAATTTTCTTGACCGGAATTCCTGTGCTCTTTCACTTTCGAAATGAGCGCATACTTCTCGCATTATGGCACGTGCGCAAGCAAGATTTTGTCAAGGCAGAAAAGCAATTGAACGCTCTGGCCAAGCCGGAACAAACCTTGATCAAAGGTCAATTGGCCTACTATTATTTCTTGCGCGGCTTAATGACGTCCCAGACGAATTTATCCAAGAGCGAGTCATGGATGAAAAAAGCACTGAACACAGGACTTCGATTGAAGCAAGATCGAGCGCTAGCTAAAATGCAATTAGCTGCTATGGCCATGACGAAGCGCAAGAAGAAGGAAGCTCAGATTTTACTGACTGAAGCAAAAAAGCTGGACGACAAGGGACTCCTCGGCGACCAGCTTAAAATGCTTCAAGCGCAAATGCGCCGGATTTAAATCGCCTTACTTTTTCGCGGCAGATGGATTCGCACCAGATGTCATGTCCTTGCTGATCGCAGCGCGCTCAAAGCGCAAGCGGCAATTCTCGCATTCAAGTAAAATGGTCTTCTCATCGAGTTCTAGGATCTTTCCATGGATCCCACTGGTTGTAACCACTTTCATGCCCTTTTCCAAGGCCGCACGAAACTTATTTTCGTCCTTCTGCTTCTTCATCTGAGGGCGGATGAAAAAGAAGTACATGACGGCCACAATGGCAATGAGTGGAAGGAAACTTGCAATGCCGCCTTGGGCATCTTCTAATAGGAATAATGAAGACATAGAATGGATTAGTTAGCTTTTGGTTCAACTTGAGCCGTGATGGTCAAGACTTTGGTGTTGGGTACTGTATTGGCTGACAGGGTAACTGTTTTCGTCTGACTTCCAGGCTTTCCTTGGCTATTAAAGCGAACCGTAATCGTGCCCTGTTCTCCAGGGGCAATGGGCGCATTGGAGTACTCTGGAACGGTGCAGCCACAGCTACCTTGTGCAGAGGAAATAATCAAGGGCACTTCACCCTCATTCGTGAAGTTGAATTCGGTTGTGCCGACGTCACCTTCATTCATTGCGCCAAAATCATGGCTTTCGTTTTCAAATTGAAAAATGGGCAACTCCGAAGTGGTTGCCGCTTCAATGGCCATACGCTCTTCTGATGATTTGATTTTGGACGTGGCATCAGAGCATGAAACCATGGCAAAAATACCGATGGCAAGGGCTATATACTGTTTCATAGATTACTATTATTTGATGCGAAATTACGACTCAATTAAGCCGCGTCCTATCTTTTGAATGCGGCCATCCGCTTTGAGATCTGCTGTCATGGCATCCAGAAGTCCATTGATAAATCCTGGACTCTTTTCCGAGCCATATTGTTTCGCCAATTCAATGGCTTCATTAATACTCACTTTGACCGGGACCTCGGTAAAGTTGACTGCCTCCGTAAGGGTCATCTCCATGATACAGCGCTCCACTGGCGCCAATCGTTCATAATCCCATTTATCCGCTTTCGCCCGAATACGATCCATCCATTCCTCATGGGCATTAACGGATTTTAAAAAAAGCGATGCGCCAAAAGCCCCATCCGATGCGTCCTTAAATAAACGTACTAGCAAGGGTTTGCCTCGCTTGGCATTTTGAAGTGTCTGCACAGCCATCATTTGGGCTGCATCTAGATCATCCGCCCAATGCATACTCACGGCTTCATAATGCGCGTGGATGGATTCATTGTTAGCCATTGCTTCACGATAGAAGCGCTTAAACCAAATGATACAGTCCTGTTCGCTGAGCTGCTCTTCACCATCGAGCCAACCGGATTCAATCTCACTATTCCAAAAGGTAAAAAAAGCGCTGCGAAGCACATCCACAGTCTCTCCCCAAAACACTCTTTTTTTCTCCCAGGCGCCTACCAGTCCCTCATCGTGGACGAGGGCGTGCATAAAGGGCATGTCCAATAAGGATTGAATTCGCTCCTTCCGGATGAGAATGGAGAATTGCTTGTTGGTTTCAATCTCTAAACGTTCTTCGAGAAAACGGTGGAACTGCCAAAACATCCGCAATTCGTAGAGATACAATTCATAGATGGCTTCGATGCTATCATTCAGCCCCTCTAAGGCACGTTGACGGTCAAGGGACTCTCCTTGATAGTAAGCGAATAAAGCCTGCATGACTTTAATGCGGATATGTCGACGGGTAAGCATAGAACGTAGTTGAAGAGCAAAAGTACGACGGCTTAGTCATTCAAAGCTCCTATTTAATAGTCACCGCACTGAAGGGATATACCAATCAGGATAATTTCGATATTCCATCATCTCCCCCGTTTGAGGATGATTAAAGCGCAAATAGCAGGCATGCAAGGCGATACCTTCGCCGGGCCAGGCCTCACCGCCATAAAATTCATCCCCCAAAATGGGTAAATTTCGATGAGAGGCTTGAGCGCGAATTTGGTGATATCTCCCAGTAAATAGCTCTACCTCCGCTTCGGTCTCGCTCTGGCTCAGGCCACGCATACTCGCACGTTGACCTAAAGGTGCTTCGACCACCACCGAACGGAATTCGACTGAACGCTTTTCTAATTGATCTTCCCAAAACCACTCACCGCCAGGCAATACACCTGAAGTTTTAAGGACATAACGCTTGCCAATTTGTCGCTTTTCAAATTGCTCCATCAGACGAGAACAGGACGTTTTCTTTCGAGCAACGACTAACAATCCACTCGTAGGCCGATCCAGGCGATGCACCGCCCAGGTTTTACCGCCCCACTGCTCTTCTCCCCAATCTTGCACATTCGGGTGTCCCAGGCGATCGGGTTCCACCATAAGGCCTGCAGGCTTTACGATGACTGCAATCCAGCCATCTAAGTAAAGGACTTGGGGTTCTTTTTCCATTGCATAACGGCGGTATAGATGAGCATCATGAGCATGCCATAAAAGGCGTCTTCGATGGGGATGCTCCCAATGCGAATGCCGAGATTTTGCAGGTTGTCATACCATACAATAGGTTCTTCCAAGCCGCTCCCTGTCAAAATCCCATTGACTACAAGGAATGGGAGCATGGCCAAGGCCCAGCTCCTTAGAAATGCGGCTAGCCACCATGGTTTCCATACGTAGACCAGGCCAAATGAGGCTGCCAAAAGCAGGAAGGTCCAAAAGGTATATGACTGCTGGGCATGCCGCAAGGCAAATGCGATCAAGGCCAGACCTGCCACTAGGGTCAGGAGATAGGTCATTCTATGGGTGGTTTTCCAAGGGAAAAACAACTGAAGCACCTCGAAAATAAAATAGCATGCCCATGGCACCACAACAAAAAATAGGATCTCTTCCAAGGGTAAGCCAAAGAAGTCCCACGGGATGAGATAGCGATCTGTGAAGCCCCAAACGCCTTGATGCGTAAAGGCAATATCCCAGGGAATGAACAATGCCATCACGATAAGTGTGGCCCCAAGAAGCCGCTTCCACTTACCTATATAATAAATTCGAGGCTCAAATGCTCGAGTAAGCGGCCCTAAAAATATTAGAAGGTCAATGATGAGATACAAGCGAGATCCCATTTATCCCTGAATTTTTTGATTCCTAATCCAGTCTAACGGAACCCAAAGCAAACCAAAATGCTCCGCACCCTCTTTGCCTAAGGTTTTGTGGTGCATCTTGTGTTTTAGACGAACGGCTTTCCAATAGGGAGATTCTGTATTTTGAAAAAATCTAAAGCGTTGATGAATGAACAACTCGTGCACGAGAAAGTAAGTCAAGCCATAGGCGGCTATACCGAAGCCAAAACTAACCGATGCGGAAACACCATAAATCATACCTAGCATAATACTCAACCAACTCGGAATGGCAAAAATCAAAAAGAAGTAGTCATTTTTTTCAAAAAAACCTGGATCCTTACTGTGGTGATCCTTATGCAAAAACCACAGCGGGCCATGCATGAGATACTTGTGGGCTGCCCAAGCGACTCCCTCCATCCAAATATAGGCGGCTATGAAAAAGAGAAACGAAATCATCACTTTATAAACATGCTAGGTGCTTTTTAGTTTAATGCGCTCAAACGCTTTAGCACATCCTCAAAATAGTTCCAAGATTTCTGAACGCTGGCAATCTCTACACGCTCGTCCGGGCTGTGCGCTCCGCGGATATTTGGGCCAAATGAAATCATTTCCATCCCAGGGCAGCGTTCTCCAATAATACCGCATTCGAGTCCTGCGTGACAAGCGTTCACATGGGGTTCTTCTCGAAACATGGTCACGTAACTCTCATGCATCAAAGAAGCCAAGGTTCCCCCTGGTGAAGGCTCCCACCCCGGGTAGGAACCTGTAAAACTAGTTTCGAAACCAGCCATTTTATACAGGCTTGCAAGGCGCTGCGCCGCATCCATCTTCTCGCTTTCTGAACTACTTCGGGTCAAACATAGTACCTCGACCCCATTGGGTGAAATGCTAATCTTAGCAACGTTGTTGGACGTCTGAACTAAGCCCGCTACATCTGGATTCATACGCAAGATTCCGGCTGGGCTCGATGAAATTACCTGAATAACAGCGGATTGCGATTGTGCTGCCATCACAGGAAAGTCAGACATCCCAAGCTCCTCCAAGAGAATCTCCATATGAGGATCCGTGCTCTGGTGTTCCTTTTTCAAATCTGCGACCAGAGGTTGCATGGCACCTTTTAGTAGGCCCACATGTGCCTTCCCCATCACCACGATTGAATTGCATTCACGGGGTATCGCGTTGCGCAAATTACCGCCTTCTACTTGATGGACTAGAATGCAAGCCTCGCGCTCCAAGTCACGAAGAAGGCGCATCATGAGCAGATTCGCATTTCCCAGGCCCAAGTGAATGTCCATGCCCGAATGTCCTCCTGTCAATCCTTTAATGGTCAAGCGAAAAGCCATGGGGTCCTCCACCGGTGCGGGTCGATAGCTTGCTTTTCCCGTGGCGCTTACATCGATGCCGCCGGCACATCCGATAGTGAGTTCACGGTCATCCTCTGTATCAATGTTCAATAGATACTTTCCTTTAATCCAGCCAGTCTCGAGGCCCAAAGCCCCGGTCATACCTGTTTCTTCGTCACTGGTAAACAGCACCTCGATGGATGGATGGACCATCTCAGTGGAACGCAGCGTGGCGATGGCAAAGGCCACCCCAATTCCGTTGTCCGCGCCGAGCGTGGTCCCACGTGCTTTCACCCAGCCATCTTCAATCAACATGTCAATGCCTTCCCGATCAAAATCATGTCCAGTACCATCATTTTGTTGGCAAACCATGTCCAAATGCGCTTGGATAACCACCGTGGGGGCAGCTTCCATTCCTGGACTCGCTGGCTTTAGGATGCGAACATTGCCGACAGAATCTTTTGCGGTAGGCAATCCCAAAGATTGACCAATTTGCACGGCAAAGGCTTGTACCTGCTCCTCGCGTTTTGATGGCCGAGGAACGGCATTGAGTTCAGCAAATGCAGTCCAAACGGCACGGGGTTCTAGTTGGCTTAGTGGCATAGTATGGTTCGTTAAATTTAAAATTCAAGGACGTTTGGAGGGGTTACAAGGCTGTCAACAGATATCGGAGCTAATTCATCGATCACTTCTTCTTCTCCGTATTCAATTGTGGGGGTCCACTCAGCTTGAATTCCGTTCTTCCGATCATAGCGGAATATTAAAGCTGCTTGATTCCGATAGCCTGAGCCTTCTGTGTGGTCCCAGACATACAAGCGACGAGGCCCTTCAAATGCTTGAGGTGACTCATTACCTGTGTTCAAGGCGAACCAAGCCATATCCAAGCCAAGCCATTCCCAACGACCAGGCGTAGTCTTCGCCGCCTTGCAAAGAAGCGCATCCAAGCTTCGAAACTGGATGTAGTCCAATCGCTCAACTTGCGACCATATCAAGGGTTGGCGCATTAAAAGCTGCGCATCTAAGGCGGAACTTGACAGCACATTTCCGAGGGTCCAAAATTCGGTCCGAGTGGGCTCAAAAGGGCGTAGCTGATTCAGCACACGAGCCGCAATCAAGACTTTGTCGTCGAGCAGTATGATTCGTGTCAAACCTGTCACAGAAGCGGCACTAACAGAAAGCACAGCCGTTTGACGATATTCTTGAATCTGCACATCCTCTGCCTTCCCGCCTGCTTCGATATACGCTTGCATGAATACCGCTTCAGCCCCTGTGGAAGATGCATCTGTGCGAAGTAAAAGTGTTTTGCTACGGGTTGCCATTTGCTTGGCTTTCGCTGCTCTTTGCCCAAGACGCTCTACCTCCGCCAACCGATAAGAGGCCGCTGCGAGCAGAAAGGGCTTACCCTCCACAACCACTTTACGAGAAACTGGATTGATAACCTGAATTCCCTTGGAATGTGAGGCTAATACTTCAGAAGCCTCTCCACGGAAAGGGCCGATGATCTTTTGGGCATTCCAGCGCTCACATTGGCGCATAAACGCAGGAGCATCCAAACTTTCGAACCAGGTGAACTTTGAATTCTCATGCTGGATTTTGTAAACATCCTTGGCCTCATCGTGGTCCACCAAAATCAGATGGATGTCTGCACCCGCATGATTAAGCGAATCCACCCCTGCGCGTAACCCAGTATAAAATTGGGTCGCCATGCGGTTCGTAAACACGAAGCTTGCGGGCAGACCCAGCGCATTGGAGTCTTGAATCATTTCAAATGGCAATGCAATTACCCATGTCGAGCGTTCCACGCTTGAGTCTGACGGCAATGCGACCAAAGCTTCCTGCCCTTTGGCCCCAAGCGCAAAGAGCAGTAGAATGCAGGTTATGAAATATCTTATTCCCATTCAATCGTTGCTGGTGGCTTAGAGCTAATATCGTACACCACGCGGTTTACGCCACGAACATTATTGATGATACCATTAGAAATCTGTGCCAAAAACTCATAAGGCAAATGCACCCAATCGGCGGTCATGCCATCCGTAGATTGCACAGCACGGAGTGCGACAACTTGTTCGTAAGTGCGCTCATCGCCCATAACCCCAACGGACTTGATGGGTAATAAAATCGCCCCAGCCTGCCAAACCTCATCGTAGAGACCAGCATCTCGAAGACCTTGGATGAAAATGTGATCGACTTCTTGCAAGATTTTGACACGCTCAGGTGTGATGCATCCCAATATTCTTATTGCTAATCCTGGACCAGGAAACGGATGGCGCCCCAACAAGGCATGAGACAAGCCCAGGGCCTTCCCTACTCTTCGGACCTCGTCCTTGAACAAGGAACGCAACGGCTCTACAATGCTCAATTTCATAAAGTCGGGGAGGCCACCCACGTTGTGATGGGATTTAATGGTCACCGAAGGACCATTGACGGAAACAGATTCGATGACATCTGGGTAAATCGTACCCTGACCCAAGAACTCTACGCCGCTAATGGCCATAGCTTCCCGATCAAAAACCTCAATAAATACTCCGCCAATCGCTTTGCGCTTTGCTTCAGGTTCTTCTAGGTCGGCCAAAGCAGCATAGAAATCCGCAGAAGCATCAACGCCTTTAACCTGCAGGCCCAAACCGGCGTACTGATCTAACACGGAATCATATTCGTTTTTTCGCAGCAATCCATTGTTGACGAAGATGCAATAGAGACGGTCTCCAATAGCTTGCTTGAGCAACATAGCCGCGACGGTACTGTCCACGCCACCACTTAGACCAAGGACTACTTTGCCGCCACCAATTTGATTTTGGAGGGCCTCCACGGCGGTCTCGATGAATGCATCCGGAGTCCATGAAGGCGAACAGCCTGCGATATCGTAGACAAAGTTTTTCAAAAGCTGCACCCCGTGCTCTGAATGATGCACTTCAGGATGGAATTGAATGGCATAGGTCTCCTCCCCCACAAACCGATAGGCGGCACAATGGACATCGGCTGTAGAGCCTTCCACCACGGCATTGGGCGGCAAGGAAACAATAGTATCACCATGGCTCATCCAGACGCATGATCCCACAGGCATTCCTTTGAGCAGACGTGAATCCGAAGTCACAGAGGCCATCGTAGCCCGGCCATACTCCCTGTGCATTGATCGCGCTACTTCTCCCCCACGCGTTTTGGCGAGAAATTGCGCCCCGTAGCACACTCCCAAGACAGGCATTTTACCCAAAAAACCGGAAAGATCTGGATCTGGTGCCCCCTCCTCCAGCGTAGAGAATGGCGACCCGCTGAGAATAACAGCGTTAAACTCTGCAAAATGATCCGGAATGTGGTGAAACGGATGAATTTCACAATACACATTGAGTTCGCGCACACGTCGAGCAATCAGCTGCGTGTATTGCGACCCAAAATCTAGAATAAGAATGGCGTCTTGCATGGACTACAAAGATACTTCGCATCCAAAGGGCGTTGAACCCTAGAAGACAGGTTTTTCAACAGGTTTATTCGTCCGAATCCGGAAGCATCCATCCCCACAAAAAGGAAAGACCATCGCTAAGGTCCAGATGCTTGACAAGCCCGTCTTCCATGGCATCAAATGAAAGTCGGCCAAAGTGATAAGCCAAATCCAAAGCGGTCCATGTGCGTTCTTGCATAGACCCCACACCTCCGCTTTCCACGGAACCCGGAAACTGGGTAGCTTTTACCCCTAGGAAGCGTTTCCATCGATCATTCTGAGAGCGAAGCGCCGCACGACGCACACGTTCACCCATGCGTTCTTCCTCATTGGATATTCGCTTTAACCAGGCGTCTGCAGAACTCTCTAAATCAGTGTATTTACCATATTCTTTCTTTAAAAGTTCCGCCAAAGCATCCGTCACAGGATGTACATCCTTCTGCGGAGCGCCCTTCTCTTTTAACCAAGCCTCGCGGACTTCGGAGATCGTTGCATGGTAGCGCAGCCCGTGAGGGGCGAGCTTTTGCCAATTTCTCCACGACTTGATAGGCCACCATTCAAAAGACGTTCTCAGGTGCATGCGCACTTCTGCCATGCCTTGAGCCTGGAAATATGGAATGAGCTGAAGCCAGTATTCCATCTCTCCAGATCCACCCGCGTACAAAACATTGGGCAGGACACACTCCTGATACACGGGCCGCAGGATGGCATTGGGGCTAAAGGTTTCTGGGTATGCTTCGACACGTGCAAGCAGTTCCTTTTCACTCAGCTTCATTTCTCCGAAGAGCCACTCCCCTTTCCCTTGATAGTCCAAACGGGCTCGGAGTCCCTGCTCTAGCAGAAAAAGTGTTGAGGGCTTTACTTCTACAGGAGGTTCCCATCCTTGGGTGCCCCAAGGCCCTGGCTCTTGGAGCGAAAACATTCGCTGATGCTTGATTTCATCGGACCAAAGGTCCTTGGCTAGGGCCTTTAAACGGGCATCTGAGGCATCCAAACAAAGCACGTTGGGATGCCAGTGGGCCATCATGCGGCGTGTAGCATCGGCCAAGGTTTCCCCTCGGACGTAGGACGCCTTCATGATTTTAAGTTGTTCCACGACCGCAGAGTGATGCCCCCAGTCCTTTTCTATCGCCTCAAGCACAGGAAAAACGGCTTCTGAAGGAATTGAACCTGTCGCCCAACCATCATAGGTGTTCGGCATGCTGTATCGCTTCCCCTCAAAGGAAATATGCCGAATCTCTTCCACATCGTGATCTTCCGTCGCCATCCAAAAAATGGGCACCACGGGGCGAGCTGGAACCCCCCATTGGCTGCTTAAAGCGGAAACTTCGCGAATCTTGCTGTGGACGTATAGCGGCCCACCTCCCAATACGAGCTGATGTCCGCAGGTCATCGTTACCGCTCCAGACCGGGCCAAAGCGTCTAGCTGAACCTCTTGAGCCTCCGTCATCCGCTGTGTAGTATACTGGTCCCGGAGAACGGAGACCAACGTGGCGCGAGCCTGGGTGGAATACCCGGCACCACGCGATCCGATGAAGTCAGCACTGAGAGCGTTCAAGTGCACCGAATTCGAGAATGCACCAGTGCGCAATGTTAGCACGCGGTGCGCGAGTGAGGTGCCTTCGGTAGGCTGAGGATGAAACTGCATTAATTGACGCTTGGTGGGTAGTAAAAGTAGGTCCGTGGGGTTAATTGACCTGAGGCAAAAGCAGATTGAAGGATTCGTTCGATTAAGGCATCTTCCTCCACTTTGCTTGGTTCGTATTCCTCTTTGATGCGAATGTCCCACCATGCAGCTGTAGCGCTCCAGCCAACCGCTTGGATCCAGGATCGGTATTCGCGGATGATTTGAAAGACTGTCGTGTGCGTTTCTCGATAAATCAATTTGCACAAAATCTGGCCTTCCGAAACCGTAAGCTTGTGTAATTCCGGCTCAAATCGATCGGCCAAATACTTTTGGTAGCGCTTTGTCAAGCGCTTTCGCTTGAAGTAATTTTTCTCTTGGGCCAACTTCATGTTGAGACTATCCAATCGCTCGCCCATGCCTTTGGCATAGGGATAGACCTTTATGACGCGCCGCTTGAGCCGAAGGTAATTGAGCCGAGCCTCTGCGTCCGAAAAGGTGGGTTTGTCCAATACCATGATCTCATCGAGAAAAACCCATGGAATGGTGTCTTGGCCAATAACGCTGGCTTTAGACTTTTGTCCCTCATAGATAATTTCAATTTGGGCCGTCAGCTCCGTGGCCGACAAAAGAGTCAGCGTCAAAATGGAGAGGAATTTTATCGCCGTCGCCATGCAGAGATGCTCCCAACCGACCCGCTCAGCACAGGTTGGACCTGTTGATGGCGAAACTGCGCCAATGCAGCGGCAATGCCGGCTTCTTGACCCTCGCGTAGGAGCTCTGGGAGAAAGTGATCTTGGACAAAATGCGTATCAAAATCTCCGGAAATAAAGGCCACATGTTCGAGTACAAACTGTCCAAAAGGTAAGGTCGTTTCGACCCCAATAATGATGTAATCCTGAATGGCCCGAAGCATGCGCTCAATCGCCGCTTGGCGATTCGGGGCATGCACGACCAACTTAGCAATCATGGGATCATAGTAAATGGAAATCTCCATTCCTTCCTCCAGACCATCATCGACCCGAATTCCTGGTCCCTGTGGCCGTCGGTACACTTTAAGCGTGCCAATATCGGGAGCAAAACCATTCTTGGAATCTTCTGCATAAACGCGAAGTTCCAAGGCATGACCCAATAATGGAATTTCTGATTGTTCATACCCTAAGGGTTCACCCCCCGCAATGCGCAGTTGTTCTCGAACTAAATCAAGGCCAGTAATACATTCTGTCACGGGGTGCTCCACTTGAAGGCGCGTGTTCATTTCCAGAAAATAGAATTTGCCACTCGCATCATAGATGAATTCAACGGTCCCGGCACCCACGTACTGACAAGACTGTGCTGCTTTCACTGCCGCCTCGCCCATGGCTTGCCGCTGCGCAGAACTGAGCACAACAGAAGGCGCCTCTTCGATTACCTTTTGGTGGCGGCGCTGAATTGAACATTCGCGCTCGTGCAAATACACACAGTGGCCATGCTGGTCTGCGAGGACTTGAATCTCGATATGTCGTGGCTTTTGAACATATTTTTCAATGAAAACCGCCCCGTTGCCAAAGGACTTTTCTGCCTCAGAAACGGCCATATTAAAGGCTTCCACAAAGCCATCGGCATCATGCACAATTCGCATGCCTTTGCCACCGCCTCCTGCCGAAGCTTTCACCATTACTGGAAAGCCAATCCTGCTGGCTTCTAGGATAGCTTTTTCTACCGACTCAATGGCATACGCCGTACCAGGCACGAGAGGAACCCCAAAGGCTTCTACCGCTTGCTTGGCCGATAGCTTATCTCCCATCATGCGAATCGCTTTAGCACTCGGGCCCACAAAGCGCAGTCCGGCTTCATTTACACGTTCCGCAAAGTCAGCGTTCTCGGACAAAAAACCATAGCCGGGGTGAATGGCGTCGGCCCCGGATTCTTTGGCCACGGCTATAATTCGATCAATTTGTAAGTAGCTCTGGGCGCTTGGCGCGGGTCCAATCAGGAAGGCTTCATCCGCCATTTGAACATGCGGAGCGCGCGCATCCGCTTCGGAATACACGGCCACCGTAGTAATACCCATCTCTTTCGCTGTTCGGGCAATCCGAACGGCAATCTCTCCTCGATTGGCAATCAGTAGTTTGTGAATCCTAGACATAGCGGGCTTTTCCACTGCAAAGTACGCACAGATTCCGTACTTTGGCCCCCATGGAATTGTACCTGGACTCAGCAGACTTCAAAGAGATTGAATCTGCCTTCAAACTTGGCTTTCTCGCCGGTCTGACCACCACACCCACCTTCATGCAGCGCGAAGGAGTGCTTGATGTGGATACTACGATTGTTCAACTCGCCGACATTGTGCCGGTACTCCAAATCGAAGCCCTCGGCCATACTGCGGAGGAAATTGTCGCCGAAGCAAAGCGCCAAGAAGCCTTGGGACTGGATCGCGCACGCACGGTGTACAAAATCCCCATTTCGATGGAAGGGGCGCGGGCCTGCAAAATGCTCCGCTCCGAAGGCTTTTTAGTCAATCTCCATTTGGTCTACACGTTGCAGCAAGCCTACATCGCTATGGCCGCCGGAGCCACCTATGTTTGCCCCTTGGTTGGTCGTCTACAGGATCAAGGTAGCGATGCGCTGGGCCTCGTTGCAGCCATTGTCGATATGAAATTGCAACATGGCTATGACACTAAAATCATGTTTTCTAGTGTCCGGCACTTAGAACATGTCCGCAATGCCATAGAGCTCGGCGTAGATACGATTACCGTGCCTTGGAAGGTTATGCAACAAATGACCTCCAACCACCTGACCCAGTTAGGGACAGATCAATTTTATGTTGACAATCGAAAAGTTAGCACGACAGTAGCTCAAGCCATGCGTCAGGTTGATGTATGCCTTTCCCCTATGGCTTCCGTGCAGGACGCCCTGGTCCACATGAC
>JAQWXR010000024.1 GCA_029254375.1 Schleiferiaceae bacterium
ACTATCACCCCTTCGGAGCGCTCCAGCTCATAATCTGCTGGAGTGGCAGACACGTACACTACTTGGTTTTGGAGCGCTTCAAACTCCTCAAACTTCAAGGGACGGTTATCCATCGCCGCGGGGAGGCGGAACCCGTATTCGACCAGATTCTCCTTCCGAGAACGATCTCCGCCATACATGGCCCGCACTTGCGGCAAGGTCACGTGACTTTCGTCGACGACTAAGAGGAAATCTTCGGGGAAGTAATCCAAGAGACAGAACGGACGGGTGCCGGGTTCGCGCCCATCGAGGTAGCGGGAATAGTTTTCGATACCTGAGCAATAGCCCAACTCACGAATCATTTCAAGGTCAAACGTCGTGCGTTCTTGCAAACGCTTGCCCTCCAGATGGCGGTCCGTGTTGTAAAAATGCTGTACATGCTCACCGAGATCCAACTCGATATGCTTGATCGCGCGGTTGAGTTGGTCTGGCGTGGTGACAAAGAGGTTGGCCGGGAAAACCCGGAGTTCTTGGAGGGTCCCTTGGCGCTCCATCGCCACAGGATCCCAAACCTCGATACGTTCAATTTCGTCATCCCAAAGGCTAATGCGGTAAAACAAGTCACCATAGGCCGGGAAAAGATCGACTGTGTCGCCTTTGACCCGAAAGTTTCCACGCTTAAACTCCCCCGTAGTCCGCGCATAGAGGGCCTGAACGAATTGATGCAGGAGCTTTTGACGGGCGATTCGCTGGCCACTTTGGATTTGGACCACTTGGCTGTTAAACGCCTCCGGATTACCCATGCCATATAGACAGGAAACCGACGCGACCACCAACACATCTCGACGGCCACTCAGCAGGGAAGAGGTAGCGCTCAAACGGAGCTTCTCAATCTCATCATTGATCTGCAGGTCCTTCTCGATATAGGTCCCGGTCGTAGGCATGTAGGCCTCCGGTTGATAGTAATCGTAATAGGAGACAAAGTACTCCACCGCGTTGTCGGGGAAGAAGGACTTAAATTCTTGATACAGCTGCGCCGCCAAGGTCTTATTATGACTGAGCACTAGGGTAGGGCGCTGGATGCGCTCAACGACGTTCGCCATAGTAAAGGTTTTACCCGATCCGGTGACGCCCAAGAGCGACTGTTGGCGCTCCCCTTCGAGGACACCTCGAACTAAGGCTTCGATGGCCGCAGGCTGGTCACCCGTGGGCTTAAAGGGGCTCTCCAACCTAAAATCCATCGTCTACCTTGCTTGGCTTATTCTTCGGGACTCTCGCTAGCTTCGCTAGCTGCTTCGTCTGCCTGTGCTGCTGCAGCCTCTGCTTTTTTGGCTTCTGCGCGCTGGTCGCGACGGATCTTGTCTTGGGCGGCTTCCGCCTTTTCCAGATTCTTTCGGGCAGCCTCAACCTTCTTCATAGCGTCCTGAACAATGGGACTTTTGGGATCCGCATAGGTAAAGAAGCCCATGTTGTTCTCGAGTTGCGATAGCTCCTTGCGAGCCACTTCAACGCTTTGACGGGAGTTCATGGACTTTTCATACTTCTGGCGATCGGCTTTTTGCACCGCGCGCTGGTCACCTTGCTCGTTGCGAAGGGCATCAAAGAAGGTGTTGCAGGCCGCACGGAACTTATTCCATGCCTTGTCAGAATCCTTGCGTGGCACGAAGCCCGTTGTCTTCCATTCCGCTTGCAAGCGCTTCAAATCCTTCGAGGCTTCTGCCCAATCCGTGCGGCCGACCATAGCTTCGGCCTGCTCGACGAGGGCATACTTGGCCTCTAAAGCTTGTTTGATGATATTCTTGCGCGACTTGTAGAACGAATTTCGCTCCTTGAAAAAGGCCTTTTCCGCCTTCTTGAAGCGGTCCCACAGGACATCGCTGCTTCCGCCGAAGGTGCGCCCCACCTTGGCCATCGCTTCGCGAAGCTCTTTGGCTTTTTGCGTCATCTTCTGCCAGTTGCCATGCTCGCCTGAACCTTCGGCCGCCAAGGCTTCAAGTTCAGCAACCAGAACCTCTTTCTGCTGAAGGCGCTCATCATTAGCTGCCTTCGCCACATCTTGCTTGGCGCGGCGCTTTTCGTGGAGGATGTTGCTCGCTTCGCGGAACTGATCCCAAAGAAGATCTTTGTCCTCCATGGCCACCGGTCCAACTTCTTTCCAAGACGCATGGAGGCGCTGAAGGTCTTTACCAATGGATGCAGACCATTCCTTGTCTGAAATGCTCTTGATTTCAGCGATTAAGCCTTCTTTGATCTCTTTGTTGTGCTTGTAGTCCAAGTCGCGGAGGTCTTGGCTCAAACGCAAGTTGTCATAAAAGCGATCCACAAAGAATCGATACGAGGCATAGAGATCGCGCGTTTCGTCCTTGGGGACGTGACCTACGTTTTTCCAACGGTCGTTGATGCGCTTAAATTCATTGTAAGTCTGGCCGGTAGGTAAATCATCACTTTCAGCCAGCTTCTTAATCTCATCCAACAAGGCCTTCTTGATGTCTAGGTTGACGGACATTAGGCTCACCTGTTCATCCTTCCATGCCGAACGGCGCTTTTTGAATTCATTGAAAGTTTGATAGAAGGCTTCCCGCGTTGGCTGCTCAAAGTGGAAGTCAATGGCGTTGCCACCTTCTTCAATAAAGCGTTCTAGAGCGCCGCTTCGTTCTTCTTCCCAACGGACCATCAAAACGTCTTTGATGGCTAGCATCGGGACACGGGCCTGCTCGATAGCTACGTCCCTTAGGACGCGCTTCGCTTCTTCGAGCAAATCACTTGTTTCTTTCTCGCCATAATCAGCGGTATGGTCTTCGTGTTCCTCCTTTTCCTCGTCATTGGCGTCGTCAGATTCATCCTCTGTATCTTCCGAGGCTTTTTCGGTGGATTCGGGATTTTCTGTCGCTGCGGGGGTCTCCGGACTGCTTAATTCGCTGGCGCCAAGAGGAGACTCTGTCTCTTCGACGAGTTCCTCTAAAGCGGTTTCAGGGCTAACTTCTAAACTGGTTTCGGGGAGCGCTTGGATCGCTACCTCTGCTTCTTCGGCGGGGCTGGACAGCGAATTTTCAGCCTCTAAATCAGGCGTTTGTGTCGCTTCTTGAGCGCTCTGTACAGCCTCGTTGGCCGCCTCTTCGTTCGTATTCCCGTCGAGGGGAAGTAAGTCTTTCTCAGCCATAGCTGGAGGTTTGAGTGAATTGAACTTCAAATGTCCGCAATATTGAGCACTTCTGCCCAATAAATCCACGCTTTTTTTGCTTGATTCCTCAACATGACCTCCCCATGAAGGGTTTCAGCGCCCAATTCTTCCATCGATTGCAAGAATTTGGTGTGCGTAGGACTGTACACTAAATCCACCGCCAACTGCACTTGTCCATGCCTCCAAGCCGGAAGAGGCGGGCATTGGTCCGCTCGAGGATGCATGCCCAAAGAGCTACATTGAACGACCAGTCCTCGGGGGTCTGGCGCCAGTGCATTAAAGGAAATTTCCGGCCAGGCGAATCCGCCATGAGGAGTTCGGCAAGCAACATGCCCATGAAATCCCTGCTGGGATAAAGCATAAACCACTGCCCGTGCGCCGCCGCCATTTCCAAGAACAAGGCAATCCTGTGACCGTAAGGTGTCGAGATCAGGACGCAAAGCGAGCATCTCCCAGAAACCATCGGCATCGGTATTGTGCCCTTCCCATCCGCTGCTTTTTCGGACGACGGTGTTGACTGCTCCCATGGCACGCGCCGCAGGAGTCAAGCTGTCCAAAAGGGGAATGATCGCCTCTTTGTTTGGTAAGGTGACATTAAAGCCCGCAAGATCGGTATCTGCCAAAAATTCCGCTAAGTCATTCGGCATGACCTCTTTTCGACGATAGGTCAATTGGGTAGACCACGGATGACTCTTCCAGAATTCAGCAAAAAGCTCGGGGGACTGAGAATGCGCAATGGGTGAACCGATGACGGCGAAGTGCATCCTTAGCCTTTCAAGGATTGGGACCAGCGATGCAAACCATAGACTAACGTAAGTCCAATGCCTATTGACCCCAAGACAGCGGCCATTGGAGAGGCTTGTTGGGCAAATTCAGCTTGGAAGGGCCAAATTTTTACCAAGGAACCGGCAATGAAGCCGGCCATGAGCACAATCATACCCTTTGGATAGCGGCCAAAGAGCCTGCGAAGGAGGCGTGCAAAGCTAAGCAAGCCAACAACAGCACCGGTCATGAATACCAGGATATGCGGCCAATCACGGGCATGAAGAGCTTCTAAAATACCTTCGTAGGATCCGAGAAGGACCAGAATAAAACTGCCACTAATTCCTGGGAGTATCATAGCGCAAATGGCAATGGCCCCCGAAAAAAAGGTGTATGTAAGGGTCAATTCCGCCTGTGCAGGGGATAGAAAAGAGAGGAGCACGCCCAATCCAATGCCTCCGATCCACGCGGGGCTTAAGCGAAGTATATCCCTTTTGGAGATGCCGCGCAACACTAAGGGCAAGCTAGCAATGATGAGTCCAAAGAAAAAGCCCCACACGATTTGAGGATGGAGGTTTAGGCCCCATAAGACCAACTTGGATAGACTTAGGATGCTGATGGCGATGCCACTGCCCAATGCCACGAGAAAGTTTCCGTCCACGGCTTTCCAAAGACCTAGGATGCCTTCAGAGCGCCACGCTGACCAGCCTTTGCCGCCGATGGCCGCAATAGAATCCAGTAAACGTTGATAAATGCCCGTGATATAAGCTATGGTACCCCCTGAAACCCCGGGCACGACGTCCGCGGCCCCCATCCCAAGGCCTTTAAGGAGAATCCAAAAAAAGTTCATGCTTGAGGCAAATGCTTGATGATTTCCCCGCTAACCTCCGGGTCTTCGGCTAATTTCGGGTAGTGGGCATACAGATGCTCACTGAAGGAACTTCCATAGCGAAGTATGCCCTCTTTTAGGTGATTGTGCGCGAGATTCATTTCTTGAATCGCATACAAGAAGCCACTATAGATGGCCCACATTTCAGGCGAATCAGGGTAGCGCTCTAAGCCCATGCGCAAGACGGAATGTGCAGCGTCAATTTGGTTCATTTCAAGGAGGCTCTTGGCATACTCGAGCAGACCCGAAGGCTCTTCGATACGAAGGCTTTTGAGGACCATCTTGAGCATCTTATCCGCCTCGAGAAGTAATCCTAGCTGCATGTACAGATCGTAGGCAACCAAATAGTAATCGGGATTGTCAGGATCAAGGGATAGGGCCTTTTTGGCATGCTGAATACCTTCAAAGAGCCTGCCAGCCTCTCCGTAAAGCACCGCGAGCTCGATCCATGCCTCATCCAAGTCCTCGTCTAGCTTGGTGGCATGCTTGAGTGCATCCATCGCTTCGGAATCATGACCGAGTGCTTGATGGCAGACCCCAATCCGATAGAATGTGTAGCCATTGGGTTCATCACTGTCAATGGCCGCTTCAAAAGCTTCCAGGGCCGGAGCGAACTCTTCTTTTTCTTCCAATATTCGGCCACGATCAAAATGAGCCGCCGTAAAATTTTCATCAATAATCAACGCGTAATCCATCGCATCGAGGGACTTGTCCCAATCGTCCAATCGGAAATATGCCGCGCCCAGGTGGTACCAGCCTGTCTCGCTGAAGGGGTATTGATCTAAGTAGACTTTGAACCACTCGATGGCCTTGTCGTCCTGGCCCGCCATGTCAAAGTTGGCGGCTAACATGTACAGGAGGTGGTCATCCTTTGGCTCCTCTCGGATCATGGCCTTGAGCACTTTGACCGCATGATGGAATTGCCCCATCGCCGTGTAGAGGCTAGCTAGGTGGCCTTGGATAGGGAAGGGGTCTTCGGCGTTTTGCAAGGCTTTGCGTAGCGCCTGAATTGCCTCGCTATTCTTACCCAAGCGCATGAGCCATTGTCCGCGCACCCATTCCAAATCAGGATGGTTTGGAGCAAGGCCCTCAGCTTCTTGAATGGCCTCTTTGGCTAAATCTAGCTGATGCGAGGCTACATAATAGCGGGCCCGCTTCACTGCAAAGGTGGTTGCATAAGGGTGGAGTTCGCTGCCCTGATCAATGGCTAGGAGGGCGCGTTGCAATTGGCCCATTTCCAAGTAATAGTCCGCAATTTCCTCCAATTCATCCACGTCAAAGAAGCCCGACTGATTGAGTCGGATTTGTTCTTCGAACCGTTGGATGAGTGAATCAGATTCGTCTTCGCGCATAGTTTGCTTTCTTGGATGAAGCTACGGTTTGTCTCCTGGGAATCTCCCCGCAGGTTTCAAGCGTTTTCCACCGCTTTTTAAACATTTCGGGCTGGCAAGCAATTCCCACCTAATTTTGTGCAAAGCAACGCAAAAACAAGGCCATATGCCACTCATCACTTCCGTTTCGGGTATCCGAGGCACCATTGGCGGTATTGCCGGTGAAAATTTAACCCCTCAAGACGCCGTCGCATTCGCCAGCGCATATGGGGCATGGCTTCAATCGGAAGCCCCTGGCAGCCATCGCCTTAAGGTGGTTGTGGGCCGCGATGCACGTCCCTCAGGTCCTGCGATTCAGCATCTCGTCGTATCAACGCTTGTATCGATGGGGATTGATGTGTTGGATCTAGGTCTTTCAACCACGCCCACCGTCGAAGTGATGGTGCCTTGGGAAGGATGCGATGGAGGAATTATACTTACAGCCTCGCACAATCCCGTCGAATGGAATGCATTGAAATTGCTTAACGCTCGTGGTGAATTTCTCTCTGCGGCGGATGGCGCCAAAATTTTAGCTCATGTGAGGGAAGGCGGCTTTGAATACGCCCCAGTTCATGAAATGGGCGAAGTCATTCCCGTCCACGATGCCATCGAGCGACACATTGAGAGTGTGTTGGCCCTGGATGACGTCGATGTGGAAGCGATCCGCCAAGCTGACTTTCGTGTCGCTGTGGATGCGGTGAATTCCACCGGTGGAATTGCCGTTCCGGCTTTATTGACCGCTTTGGGGGTTCAAAAGCAAGAACTTCTATACTGTGAGCCAAATGGGCAGTTCCCTCACAATCCGGAACCGCTGCGCAAGCATTTAGATGCAATCTGCGCACTCGTGCCCGAAAAGAAATGCGACCTAGGCGTCGTGGTGGATCCCGATGTGGACCGCCTCGTTCTAGTGAGTGAAAACGGGGACTTGTTCGGTGAAGAGTATACCCTGGTGGCCGTGGCAGATTACTTACTTGCCAAACGCCCCGGTCATTGCGTGAGCAACTTGTCCTCGTCACGAGCCCTTCGGGACATTGCTGCACGCCATGGCTCGACCTACTCAGCCAGCGCCGTGGGTGAAGTCCATGTCGTGAATGAAATGAAGGCGATGGAAGCCGTCATCGGTGGGGAAGGAAATGGCGGAATCATTTTTCCAGACTCTCACTATGGCCGAGACTCTTTGGTCGGCATCGCTTTATTCTTGAGCCACTTAGCACAACGTGGGGGGCGCTGCTCGGATTTGCGTGCGAGCTATCCTAATTATTTCATGGCGAAAGAAAAAGCCACCCTGACGCCAAGTATGGATGTGGATGGCTTGCTGGCTTCGATCGCGGCGGAATACGCCGGGCAGCAGCCCAGCACCCTAGATGGGGTGAAAATTGACTTCGAATCTACCTGGGTGCATTTGCGGAAGTCCAATACAGAGCCCATTGTGCGCATCTACACGGAGGCGCCAACCCAGGCTGAGGCGGATGACTTGGCTGCGCAATTTGTGAAGAAATTGGAAGCGTTTAGCTAGCGTTGTTCCTCCAAGTCACAGGTTTTACCTTTACCCAACCATAATTTCTATCGCTATGAGCATCTATTTCGACAACGCCGCAACGACTCCTATTTCAGTTGAAGCTAAAGCGGCCATGGTAGCAGCGATGGAGGTATTTGGAAATCCCAGCTCCCCCCATGGAGAAGGAAGAAAAGCCAAAGCGATCGTGGAGACCGTGCGCAAAGGCATCGCCCAGCGACTGAATTGCCTCCCCGCCGAAATCGTGTTCACCTCCGGTGGGACGGAGGCGGATAATTGGGCCTTGCTTACAGGCATCCGCGATTTTGGCATTAAGCATTTATACACCTCCGCGATTGAGCACCACGCAGTGACGCACTTCGCAGAATATATCGAAAAGAACCACGATGTAGCGGTGCATTACATTCCTCACAATGCGGAAGGAACGCATGACATGGACTGGCTGAAAGCTGAGCTCGAAGCCAAGCAGAAGGCCGGTGAGGCTCGTATGGTTTCTCTCATGCATGCCAACAATGAAATAGGCAACTTGATAGATTTGGCCGCGTTGTCCGCACTTTGCGTGGCGACCCAGACTTATTTGCATAGCGACACGGTCCAAACGATGGCTCATTTGCCATTGGATTTTAAAATGTTTAAAGTGGATTTCGCCGCATGCAGTGGACATAAGTTTCACGGACCAAAAGGCGTCGGATTTGCCTACGTGCGTCAAGGCACAAGCACTCAGCCCTTCATTCAAGGAGGCGCCCAAGAACGGGGACATCGCGCCGGAACTGAAAACGTCATTGGTATCGCTGGTTTAGGTGCGGCCTTCAACCATTGCTTCGACGAAATGGAAGCCGACATTATAGCAGTAACAAAGGTGAAGGCGCATGCCATCTCAGCGCTTCAAAAGTCTTTTCCTGGCGTTCAGTTCAACGGCCTGTCTGGAGATCTCGAAAAGAGCCTCTATACTGTGCTGAACTTCTACCATCCGACCCTTCATGATGGTGGGATGCTCAACTTCCAATTGGACATCCAAGGCGTACAATGTTCGGGCGGCTCTGCCTGCAGCAGTGGTGCCGTAGGCGGTTCACACGTTTTGAATGGCATTGGTTCACCCGGAGGAACGCGGATTTCGTTCTCGCGCTATTCGACGACAGAAGAAGTAGATCAGTTTATCGAGATCCTCCAGGGTATTGCTGGATAGGTTTGAGGGTGAAAGAGTTTAAGGGTTTAAGGGTTTAAGAGCCTTTGGATTGGACTGGATATTCTAGTTTATTTGATGAATTTATGAGGCGGCAATCCCGCGCAGAGAAGTTTCAAAACCTCTCCATGGCAAAAAAGTCATTAAACGTTTAATGTCAATTCCATCCAACACGCTTA
>JAQWXR010000052.1 GCA_029254375.1 Schleiferiaceae bacterium
ATAAACGTAAGTAAATGCCCGCAAAGTCCGGCGCGCGGTAAAGGTCGAAAAGCAAACTAAAGAGGAAAAGATCATAAGCGTTTATTCCCCCTTCAACCCTTTCACCCTTCAACCCTTCAACCCTTTCACCCTTCAACCCTCCAACTTCCAACGAACTTGAGCCCCTTCATGGGCCCGAACGTTAAATACACGTCCCCCTTCGAGGAGTAGGTATTGGCCTCGAATTCCAACTAATCGTCCTTCAAAGCCATTTCCATCCGCTAGTTTTATAGAAGTCACTTTGGGCATTCCTTGTGCCGGATAGAGTAGTTGAATTTCCTCTCCATCGGGGACAAAAAAGCCCTTCATTTCTGGAGGAAAAAGAACGAAAGCTCGAAGGGCTTCTTCTTTCAAGTTTATCCCTGTCATCATGCCTCCGAGCATATGGCGCCAAGAGGTTTTATCACTGTAGCCCGCTTTGAGGGCAACCTCAATTACTCCGGCTTCATATCTATTTTCTGTACGGGCAATAATTCTAACGCGCGACGCCCCCTGGTCCATCCATCGGGTATGCCGCTGTGCTTCTCGTGTCACTCCCACCTTAATGCCCCCTGAATCGGCTAGATATACAATATGTGCTTGGAGTTGGAAGCGCGCCTCATAATCCAAGTCTCGATCGGCCTGACCTAGATGCGCGGTGCTGAGTTCTGGACGAAGAATTGAGTCTCCGGCCATAGGACTTTCGAAGAAGCAACGTTTACAGCAGCCCATTCGGAATAAAGAAGAAAAAATCTCACCACAGGCCATACAGTTCCACAAACCGAGCGATTCCATTCGAAGCATTTTGCCAATTTGGGCATTGAGATGTAAAATATGTGCCCCGGCTTCAGCATAGACCTGGATTGGATCTTGATATGCGAGGAGCAACTTGGATAATGGACCTTCTGTTTGCATGAAAAATGTACCTTTCTCCCTCAAAGGTAGTTTTTGATTCATGGCCTTCTCCCCCATCACCGATTTACTCGTTTGGCGCCTCAAGGGACGCCTTCCTAGGTTGCGCAGAATGATGGACGATCCTCTCAGCGTTCAAGAAGAACAGTTGAAACTGCTTGTCGCTCGCGGTGCTCGGACGGAATACGGAAAATCGTATGGTTTAGAAATGGAAATGCGCCTTGATAGTTTTGCTGAGCGCCTTCCTGTCGTCAATTATGAATCCCTCACACCCTGGATTGAGCGCACAATGCGGGGTGAACAAGGCCTGCTTTGGGATGGTCCCATCTCTTGGTTCGCCAAAAGCAGTGGCACCAGCAATGCACATAGTAAGTTCATTCCTGTCAGTCGAGAGTCTTTAGATGACAACCATTTGGCGGGTGGAAGAGACTTGTTAGCCTTGTATACAGCACAGCGAGAAGGCTCTGCCCTATTTGATGGGCTTTCTTTGCGTCTAGGTGGATCCACAAAAATCAATGAGCTCCATGGGGTATCGTATTCGGGAGACCTTTCGGCCATAATGATTGAGAACTTGCCCTTTTGGGCTGAATGGCGATCCACTCCCTCCCATGAAATCGCTTTGATGGAAGAATGGGAGGATAAAATTGAAAAAATCGCCGCCCAAATTGTCAAACAAAATGTGACGTCGCTTTTTGGTGTGCCCTCCTGGATGCTCGTGCTCATGCGACGTGTCCTCGAAATGAAAGGGGCCGACAATCTGCAGGATATTTGGCCGAATCTAGAGCTCTTTGCACATGGAGGGGTTAGCTATACTCCCTATCGTCAGGCCTTCGAATCCATCTTTCCACACAAAGGGATGATGCACATGGAAACCTACAATGCCTCCGAGGGCTTTTTTGCAATCCAAGATCGATTGGACGCGCCTGGGCTGCTGCTACTCCTCGATCATGGTATCTACTATGAGTTTATCCCTATGACTGAATTCCATGGCCGCCATTCCCGGGCTGCGATACCTCTCGGTGAGGTGACGCTCCACGTCGACTATGCCTTGGTCATTAGTACTGTGGGCGGCCTGTGGCGCTATATCGTAGGGGATACCGTTCGTTTTGTCACTTTGGCCCCTTACCGTATCGAAATTTCCGGTCGCACCCGCCTCTTCATCAATGCATTTGGCGAAGAACTCATGATGGACAATGCCGAACGAGCCATGGATCGCGCTTGCGCCGCCACAGGCGCCGAAATAGCGGACTACACCGCTGGCCCCTCCTTCATGGATCATGGACGCTCGGGGGCCCATCAATGGCTCATTGAATTTCATCGAGCTCCATCCGATTTGGAGGCATTTGCGCTTGTCTTGGACGCCGCACTTCAGGAATTGAATTCGGACTATCAGGCCAAACGGCATAAGGACCTTGTACTACGAGCCCCACAATTGCATTCCATGCCCGCAAAATGCTTTCATAACTGGCTTAAATCCAAGGGAAAACTAGGCGGTCAAAACAAAGTGCCACGACTTTCAAACGACCGAAAACTCTTGGAGGAAATACTTCTATTTCAAGCCGACAAAGTGTAAATTTGAAGGATATGCACATTGCGATTGCCGGGAACATCGGCTCAGGGAAAACAACCCTCACAACTTTGCTCTCCAAGCATTATGGATGGGAGGCTCACTTTGAAGAAGTCGACCACAATCCTTACTTGGATGACTTTTATAGCGATATGATGCGCTGGTCTTTCAACTTGCAGATATTTTTCTTGCACAGTCGATTCCATCAAATACATCAGATTCGCAAATCAGGCAAAACGGTCATTCAAGACCGTACGATCTATGAAGACTCAACCATCTTCGCGCCAAATCTTCATGATATGGGATTGATGTCCTCCCGTGACTTTGATGCCTACATGCGTTTGTTCGACCTCATGGAGGAATTTATAAGTCCACCAGATCTTTTGATTTATCTCAATGCGTCTGTGCCCACTTTAGTAGAGCAAATTCAGAAGCGTGGTCGGCCCTATGAGAACTCCATTCGCCTAGACTATCTCCAACGATTGAATGAGCGCTACCAAGAATGGATCAAGAGCTATGACAAGGGCAAGTTGCTTATCATTGATGTGGATAATAATCGTTTTCCAGAAAACCCTGAAGACTTAGGTGATATCATTTCACGCATTGACGGCGAACTGAACGGATTGTTTTAGAAAAAATTTTCACGCACAAAAAAACCCGCGGCGCAGGCCGCGGGTTTTTTTTATTTCTGCGTACTACCCTTAGCTATGATGCGGGCAAGAAGCTCCTTCCTTCATACAGTCAGCGCTACAAGAATGTGCCGCAGCCGTTTCCGTTCCTTCAGTGGCTTCCCCTTCGTGGGCTGCATGCATAGGGCAGGTTTCTGGATTGCTATGGCAGGCTTCACTGCACTCGTGTGCGGCCTCTTCAGACTGCGCGTGCATTGGGCAGTTGCCTGATGACATGCACTCTGAAGTGCATTGATGCTCCACCATCTCAGTGGCATGTCCTGCCGCATCGCCATGGCCTTCGCCACCTACAGAAATAAAGGGAGCAATGATCAAGGCCACGATGGACGTCAATTTAATCAAGATGTTCATCGATGGACCTGACGTGTCCTTGAACGGGTCACCTACGGTATCGCCAGTGACTGAAGCTTTGTGAGCATCTGAACCCTTGTACTCCATTTTGCCATCTATTTCCACCCCTTTCTCAAAAGACTTCTTGGCATTGTCCCATGCGCCACCGGCGTTGTTTTGGAACATACCCATCAATACCCCGCTAACCGTGATACCGGCCAAAAGACCACCCAAGGCTTCGGGGCCAAAAGCAAATCCAACCACAATGGGCGAAAGCAAAGCCAAGGCGCCGGGAGCTACCATTTCGCGAATCGAGGCTGCCGTCGAAATCTCCACGCACTTCTCATATTCTGGCTTACCTGTTCCTTCCATGATGCCTGGAATCTCTTTGAACTGGCGGCGAACTTCCTTTACCATCTCCATAGCCGCTTTACCTACAGCAGAGATTGCCAAGGAACTAAAGAAGAAAGGAATCATAGCACCAACGAAGAGCATCGCCAAAACATCCGCTTTGTAGATATCAATGCTAGTAATTCCAGCCAAACCGACATAGGCGGCAAACAAAGCCAAAGCGGTCAAGGCAGCCGAAGCAATAGCGAAACCTTTACCCGTCGCTGCGGTCGTGTTACCTACTGCATCCAAATTATCTGTGCGCTCACGAACCTCGCTTGGAAGTCCGCTCATTTCAGCAATACCTCCAGCGTTGTCCGCAATAGGTCCAAATGCGTCAATAGCCAACTGCATCGCAGTAGTCGCCATCATTCCTGCCGCTGCAATGGCAACACCATATAAACCAGCAAACCAGAAGGAGCCGTAAATACCGCCTGCCAAAATCAAAATAGGTAGAACCGTAGATTCCATACCAATTGCCAAGCCACCAATGACATTGGTGCCATGTCCAGTGGCGGATTGCTGTACAATGCTATTGACCGGGCGACGTCCCATCGAAGTATAATACTCCGTGACCAAGCTCATCAAGGTGCCTACAACCAAACCAAGGATAATGGCCCAGAAAACATCCATTTGGGTAATATCCAACTCCACATCGCCTCGTTTGAAGGTCATCACTTCGGGGAGCATGTATTGGATTAAGAAATACGAAGAAATAGCCGTCAAAATCATCGAGCTCCAGTTGCCCAGGTTCAACGCATTCATTACGCTGTCGCTATCCGACTTAATGCGAACAAAGAAGGTTCCGATGATGGAGTATACAATACCCAAACCAGCGATTACCATGGGAAGCAAAATGGGGGCAAGACCGCCATAGTTGTCCACACTAAGCACTTCGCGTCCAAGAACCATTGTGGCCAACATCGTGGCCACATATGAGCCGAATAAATCCGCACCCATACCCGCTACGTCGCCTACATTGTCCCCAACGTTGTCTGCGATAGTTGCAGGGTTCCGAGGATCATCCTCTGGGATTCCAGCTTCTACTTTACCGACCAAGTCTGCACCGACATCCGCTGCTTTGGTATAGATTCCGCCACCAACACGGGCAAAAAGAGCGATAGATTCCGCACCCAAAGAGAAGCCCGCTAGAACTTCCAAAGCTTGCGCTATATCACTATACATTCCAGAAAATACGATATACAAGGTGCTTAGTCCCAACACGGCCAAACCAGCGACGCCGAGGCCCATGACGGTTCCACCCGTGAACGATACCCTTAGCGCTTGGGCCAACGATGTACGTGCCGCTTGGGTGGTACGAACGTTTGCTTTGGTAGCGATATTCATTCCAATCCAACCTGCGAAGGCAGAAAAAACGGCGCCAATGACAAAGGCAATCGCAATCACCCAGTCTGTGTGTGCAGCGACAGCTTCGAGCTCAGCGGACCATCCCAAAAGGGCAGCGGCAATCACTACGAAAACACCTAAAACGCGCCACTCAGCATGCAAAAATGCCAATGCGCCGCGGGAAATGTGTCCAGCTAGTTCAACCATGTTTTCATCGCCAGCATCCTGCTTGCCAACCCAGATGGCTTTTCCAATCATTACGGCCAAACCTAAAAGGCCTAGAATGGGTACGATCAATTCAATTTGATTCATAAGAGTATAGATAGATGTGTGTTCGGTGTTTTATGTTAGAGGGGGGCAAAAATAGCCTATTTCCATCAAGCCAAAAAATGAACGCTTAGTCGCGGTAGAGCACTTGCTTAACTGCCTGGATTAATTGCTGCTTATTTGGTAGAAATGCTTCAAGTAAGGTAGGCGCATATGCCGCCGGGGTATCTGCTGTAGTTAAGCGAATGATCGGTGCGTCCAGGTAGTCAAACGCGCGCTTTTGGACCATGTAGGTGATCTCTGTCGAAATGCTCCCCAAAGGCCATGCCTCTTCTAAACATACCAAACGGTTCGTCTTTTTGACGGATTCGATGACGGTGTCATAATCAATGGGGCGAACGGTGCGCAGGTCGATCACTTCAAGGGAGATACCTTCTGCAGCCAATTCTTCCGCGGCCAAAAGAGCCACTTTGATGATTTTTCCAAAAGAGACGACGGTTACATCGCTCCCCTCGCGCTTGATATCTGCGACGCCAATGGGAATGGTATACTCCTCTTCAGGAACCTCCCCCTTGTCTCCATACATCTGCTCAGATTCCATGAAAATGACAGGGTCTTCATCTCGGATGGCTGATTTCAGCAATCCCTTCAAGTCATAAGGATTCGAAGGAACCACCACCTTCAAGCCGGGGCAGTTGGCATACCATGACTCAAAGGCCTGCGAGTGGGTGGCACCAAGTTGGCCAGCTGAGCCTGTCGGGCCGCGAAAAACGATAGGGATATTGAATTGACCACCACTCATCTGACGCATTTTAGCGGCATTATTGATGATTTGGTCAATCGCTACCATGGAGAAGTTAAACGTCATGAACTCCACGATCGGACGCAGGCCATTCATGGCTGCACCGACGGCAATACCGGCAAATCCGAGCTCAGCAATCGGGGTGTCCAACACGCGTTCGGGGCCAAATTCATCGAGCATTCCCTTTGAGGCTTTGTAGGCTCCATTGTACTCGGCAACCTCTTCACCCATAAGGATTATCGTGGGGTCGAGGCGCATTTCTTCGCTCATGGCCTCGGCCACAGCTTCACGGAATTGGATCTGACGCATTATTTCTAAATGATTAGGGCCGCAAAAATAAGGACTTCAGCCCTATTTTTGTGGAACTTCCTGCGTTAAATGGGGAAGCAAAAAGGCTCAACATGAAGATTTTGGTTTGTATTAGCCACGTTCCGGACACTACCGCAAAGATTAATTTCACTGCAGGCGGGGCAGCATTGGACCCAAATGGCGTTCAATTCGTCATTAACCCATATGATGAATTCGGCCTCACAAAGGCCCTCCATCTCAAAGAAAAACACGGGGGTCAAGTCACCGTCGTAACCTATGGCGATGCCTCCGTGGAGGCTACTTTGCGTAAGGCTTTAGCGATTGGCGCAGATGATGCGGTCCGTATCGATGGTATTCCCAGCGATCCTATGCAGGTCGCAGGAGAGTTGGCTGCCTATGCGAAAGGTCAAGGCTTTGATCTGATAATCTGCGGGCAAGAATCTATTGATTACAACGGGGGCATCGTCCCAGGGGCCCTCGCGGCTATACTCGATCTTCCCTACGTAAATGCATGCATTGGTTTGGAGGTAAATGGCCGCAATGCCGAGCTTTTGCGCGAAATCGATGGCGGAAAAGAACAGATTACTACTTTGCTTCCAGTGGTCATCGGAGGGAAAAAAGGTTTGGTTGAAGAAAGTGAATTGCGCATTCCAAACATGCGCGGCATTATGACGGCTCGCAGTAAGCCCTTGGCGGTCACAGCCCTCAGCGGGAGCCCCGCCCTGACTTCGGCAAATTCCTTTACTAAGCCTGCCGCTAAAGCGGCGGTACAACTAATCGATTCATCTAACCTCGACGAGCTGGTCCGCCGCTTGCACGAAGAAGCTAAAGTCATTTAATATGGTCCTCATTTTTGCCGAAACGTGGAATGGCGCGTTCAAGAAATCAACGTTTGAAGCGGTGCAGTATGGTGCCGCCTGTGCTCAGGCTCAAAATTCAGAAGCTGTTGCCGTAGTCCTTGGCCCCTGCACCCCTCCAGTAGAATCTCTAGGTGCCCATGGCGCATCCAAGGTCATCCATTTACATGGTTCAGAGCGCTTTGAGCCCAGCTCCTTTGCCCAGGCTTTGTCAGATATCGCACGCGAATTGCACGTGAGCCAAATCGTTTTGAGCGGCACATCTAATGGCAAATCCTTAGCCGGAGTTCTCGCGGCTACTTCAGGGGCTGCGGCCATTAGCAATGTGACAGCCTTGCCGAGTAGTTATAGTCCTTTGACGGTCGAGCGTTCGGCTTTTTCGTCTAAAGGCATTGAACAATGTGCTTCCACCGCCGCCTGCACCGTCCTTGTGTTGATTCCAAATGCCCTGGGCCTAAAGCCAGGATCTGAGGCGACGGCGGCCTTTGAGGATCGTCAAATCAATTGGACTCCCAAGAGTCAGGTAGGCGAAGCCCAGGTGGCGAGCGGTAAAATCCCCTTGCCCGAAGCGGAGCGCGTAGTTTCCGCCGGTCGCGGCATGAAAGCAGCAGAAAACTGGAACTTAGTGGAGGAACTCGCCGCTGTTCTCAACGCAGGAACCGCCTGCTCCAAGCCTGTTTCAGACATCGGCTGGCGCCCGCACTCCGAGCACGTAGGTCAGACCGGGATACAAATAAATCCGCAACTTTACATCGCCATCGGCATTTCTGGAGCCATTCAGCATCTTGCTGGGGTCAGTGGATCAAAAACCATCGTCGTCATCAACAATGACCCCGATGCCCCCTTCTTCAAGGCCGCAGACTATGGCATTGTGGGGGACGCCTTTGATGTCCTTCCGCGCCTCACCGCCGCATTCAAGGCCCACCTGAACTAAATGAGTGATAAAGTCCGCCTCCATGTAAAAGGCCTCACCTACAGTGAGCGGCCCACGGGTGCCTATGCCTTGCTTTTAGAGTCGGAAGAGGATAAGCGCAAGCTCCCTATTGTCATTGGCGCCTTTGAAGCCCAGAGCATTGCGATTGCATTAGACAAAATGACTCGGCCACCTCGGCCTATGACCCATGACCTCTTTGCTGCCGTCATGGAATCACACCAAATTGACCTGACCGAAGTCGTCATTCGCGATTTGCAGGATGGGGTATTTTATGCCATTCTCGTCTTTTCTAAGGGCGGGGATGTTCGGGTTACCGATGCACGGCCCTCCGATGCAATTGCCTTAGCCTTGCGCTCCAATTGTCCAATTTATGCCCATCGTTCCGTCATGGACAAGGCCAGCATGGCCGAAAGTGAAGCCAAGGCATCCGCGGTGAAGGGAGAAGATGCTCCGGTAGAAGAACCCGGTGATTCCTCAGAAACTGCTTTGGAAACGGCCGAAACTAAACGTGCTTTGGGTCAAGCTTCTGCTGAAACCCTAGACGATTTATTAAATCGTGCTTTAGAGCATGAAGATTACGAACTTGCTGCACGCATTCGGGACGAACTCAACAAACGATAAACATGGAAATTTTTCGCGCTCTTGGCAGCTTAGTCCTCATTTTAGGCATTCTATATGTAGCAAGTGCTAACCGACGAGCGATTTCCTGGACCTTGGTTCTAAAAGGCATGCTCATACAGTTTGGCTTAGCCTATCTGATTTTAGAAGTCGACAGCATTTCATCCGCATTTGATTCCATCGGCAAAGGGTTTGTCGCATTGCTTGGTTTTGCCCGCGAGGGCAGCCTCTTCCTATTCGGAGATCTCGTCGGGCGGGTGGATAGTTTCGGTTACATTTTTGCCTTTCAGGTCCTTCCAACCATCGTTTTCTTCAGCGCCATCACAAGTTTGCTTTTCCACTTTGGCATCCTCCAAAAAGTGGTTTGGGTCTTCGCATGGTTCATGAAGCGGACCTTAAAGCTCTCCGGGGCTGAATCCTTATCTGCAGCAGCTAACGTCTTTGTCGGCCAAACGGAAGCGCCACTCTTGGTCAAGCCCTACATCGCAGGCATGACCCGCTCAGAGCTTTTGTGCCTCATGTCAGGGGGCATGTCCACGATTGCCGGCGCTGTCTTGGCGGCCTACATCAATTATTTAGGCGGAACCGACGAAGCGCGCCAAATTTTCTTTGCCCGCCATCTGCTCGCCGCCTCGGTCATGAGTGCCCCTGCAGCCATCATCGCTGCCAAAATCTTGATGCCCGAAACAGAGAATTTCGTCGACACCGCGGATGTAAAAATCGAAAAGCAAGGCAACTGGCTCGAAGCCATTGCGCATGGCACGGGAGATGGACTCAAAATGGCGGTCAATGTGGGGGTTATGCTCCTGGTATTTACTGCACTGATCGCTCTAGCCAACGCCCTACTCAGTGGGGCTATCGGAGAATGGACTGGTCTAAATGCCTGGATTGCATCGGCGACAGATGGACGCTTTACTGAATTTAATTTGCAAGCCATTTTTGGCATCACCCTGGCCCCACTTACCTGGATGATGGGGGTGCCTTGGAGCGATGCAGCTGCCGTGGGTCAGCTTCTCGGCGAAAAGACGGTTCTCAACGAATTTTATGCCTATGTTTCCATGGGAACCTTGATGGAAAGTGGCCAACTCTCTTCCGAAAAAGCCCAAATCCTTTCCACGTACATCCTCTGTGGTTTTGCCAACTTTGCCTCCATCGGTATCCAAATCGGCGGTATCGGCGCATTAGCCCCGAGTCGTCGAAAAGACTTGAGTAAACTTGGCTTGCGAGCCCTACTCGCAGGCACAGCCGCTTCGCTCTTTACGGCTATCTTAGTGGGAATATTGTATTAAGACCAAGCCCTTAGGGGTCCCACGAAACGATGAAGCCTTACCACGAATTAATTGAACGCGTACTCTCAGAAGGCCTCCTAAAAGAGGACCGCACTGGGACGGGAACAATTTCTGTTTTTGGGCATCAAATGCGTTATAATCTGCAGGAGGGCTTCCCGATGATGACCACCAAGAAGCTGCACCTAAAGAGTATACTTCACGAATTAATTTGGTTTATACGGGGCGAAACGAATATCCGATACCTCTGCCAACATGGTGTGCGGATTTGGGATGATTGGCCTTTTGCCAAATACCAAGCCTCCCCCGAATTTCAAGGCGAAAACATCCGAGAATTTGCCACACGCATTGCCGAAGATGCCAATTTCGCCCAACAATGGGGTGAGCTCGGACCAGTCTACGGGCATCAATGGCGGTCATGGCCCGGTCCAAATGGCGCGGTGGATCAACTAAAAAATGTGTTGGAGGATCTACGTCGCAATCCCGACTCCCGACGTCATATTGTGAGCGCATGGAATCCGGGCTATATCGATCAAATGGCCCTTCCCCCCTGCCATGCCTTTTTCCAATTTTATGTGGCGGATGGTAAATTGAGTTGCCAGCTCTACCAACGTTCTGCCGACATCTTCTTAGGAGTGCCTTTTAACATTGCCTCCTATGCCCTGCTGCTGCATTTTATGGCGCGCGATTTGGGCCTGGCAGTAGGAGACTTTATACATACCCTTGGGGATGCGCATATTTATAGTAATCACATCGACCAGGTGAAGCTTCAGATTAGTCGAGATCTGCGCCCTTTGCCGAGTCTGTGGCTGAATCCAGAGGTTACTTCACTCTTCGATTTCACCTATGATGATGTGCGACTGGACGCCTATGATCCGCATCCGCACATTGCAGGTGCTGTCGCCATTTAATCACTTCTTCCTTTGCTAACCATCATCGTTGCCCACGACCAAAATCGCCTCATTGGAGGAGGCAATGCGCTACTATGGCACTTGCCTGAAGACCTCAAGCGATTCAAGGCATTGACCACGGGTCACCCCATCCTCATGGGGCGTAAAACCTTTGAATCCATCGGTCGCCCTCTTCCGAACCGGAGCAATATTGTCATCAGCCGCAATCCACAATGGAAGCACGAAGGGGTCCTAAGCGCAGAAAGCCTTGAAGAGGCCATCGGAATGGCTTCTATGCAAGACTCTGAGATTTTTCTGATTGGTGGGGGAGAATTGTACCGTCAGGGGCTTCCCCATGCCGACATTCTAGAAATAACCGAAGTGGAAGGCCAATACGAAGGCGACACATGGTTTCCGGAATATCAGGAAAACTTTACGGAGGTGGGTCGCGAGTCGCATCCTGCCACTGTTGAACAACCTTTGGCGCACGACTTTGTGCGTTGGGTGAAAAAGAGGTAAGAGATTAGGCGGCTTTTAAGCCGTTCGCTTGAGATAATTTGCTTTCCACCATAGCTGCGGTGACATTGACAGCCTCCGGCAATTCGTACATGGCGTCCGTCAAGATGGCTTCGCAAATACTGCGCAGGCCACGAGCACCCAACTTGAACTCAAGCGCCTTGTCGGCTATGGCTTCGAGCGCCTCGGGTTCAAACGTCAACGCAATGCCATCCATTTGAAATAAGTGGCCATACTGCTTAACTAAGGCGTTTTTGGGCTCCGTTAAAATGGCCAATAAGGTCTCTCGCGTGAGCGGCTCCAAATAGGTCAAAACAGGCATTCGGCCGATCAACTCAGGAATCAGGCCAAAAGCCTTCAAGTCCTGAGGAGCTACTGCGCTCAAGAAGTTCTCTTCCTGTACCTCCCCGCGGCGGACGCTTCCACCGTAGCCAACGACTTGGGTGTTTAAGCGACGTGCAATATGACGGTTGATCCCATCAAAGGCACCGCCAGCGACGAAAAGAATATCGCGCGTATCCACCTCGACGAACTTCTGATCAGGATGCTTACGCCCACCCTTTGGGGGAACATTCACTTTGGTGCCTTCCAATAACTTGAGTAAGGCTTGTTGAACACCTTCCCCGGACACATCACGCGTGATAGAAGGATTATCACTCTTGCGAGCAATCTTATCGATTTCATCAATAAATACGATTCCGCGCTGGGCCGTCTCAACATTGTAGTCCGCCGCCTGCAAAAGACGGGTCAAAATGCTTTCAACATCCTCGCCCACATAGCCTGCCTCCGTGAGAACAGTAGCATCTACGATGGCGAAGGGAACATTGAGCATGCGAGCGATGGTTCGAGCCAATAAGGTTTTCCCGGTGCCGGTTTCACCGACGAGAATGACGTTGGACTTTTCGATTTCAAAATCATCCACACCCCCTTGCAGGACGCGCTTGTAATGATTGTAAACCGCCACGCTCAGTGTTTTCTTGGCCGCGTCTTGGCCGATAACGTATTGATCAAGATGAGCACGGATGTCTTTTGGCTTTGGGAGTTCGAAATCTTTGGTATCAGAACCTTCGACCTGGCGCGCCTCTTCTAAGACAATCTCATGCGCTTGTTCAATGCACGATTCGCAAATGTGAGCATCGAGGCCCGCAATTAGTAAGCCAGCATCCCCTTTAGGACGCCCACAAAATGAACATTGTGAACCTTCTGACATCCTTACGCGCGTTTCTTGCTTTCCAAAACCTCGTCAATCATGCCATAGGCTTTGGCTTCTTCTGAAGTCATCCAATAGTCACGATCTGAATCTTTTTCCACCTTGTCAAAAAGCTGACCTGAATGGTTTGCGATGATCTCATACAGTTCTTTCTTCAACTTGAGGATCTCCGTCAAAGTAATCGCCATGTCACTGGCTTGACCTTGCGCCCCACCCATGGGTTGGTGGATCATCACACGAGAGTGCTTCAACGCTGAACGCTTGCCTTTCGTACCTGCGCACATCAAGACGGCTCCCATGGAGGCAGCCATCCCGGTGCAAATAGTGGCCACGTCTGGGCTAACCACTTGCATAGTATCGTAAATACCGAGTCCAGCATACACTGAGCCTCCTGGGCTATTCAAATAAATCTGAATGTCTTTTTTGCTATCCGCGGACTCCAAAAAGAGTAACTGCGCTTGCACAATATTCGCAACTTGATCATTGATACCTGTTCCAAGGAAAATGATGCGATCCATCATTAAACGCGAAAACACGTCCATTTGAGCCACATTCAATTGGCGCTCCTCGATGATGTAAGGGGTCAGCGAACTGTCCACATAATGCTGCATCGTCAAGCTGCTGATGCCCTTATCGAGCATTGCGTAGCGTTGAAACTCTTTACCTAAATCCATACCGGAAAATTATTTTTTGATATTCGCCAATTTAAGGAAATCCGCATAGTTGCTCTTGCTCGTTTTCAAGCTAAAAGCTCCCTTAAAGAAGACCATCATCTTGTCTTGCAAAAGCTGTTCCGAAAGTTGCTCCGATTGCTCACGGTTTTGAAGGACCGACATGGCGAGTTGCTCGGCTTGTTGATCATCCATCGCTTGACCAAATTGCGCCATGCGGCTCTTGACCATATCGATAGCGTGAGCAAGCAAATCTTCCTTTTGGACATGCAAGTGATGTTCACGGACTAGCTTGCCTTCGATCAACTGCCAGCGCATCGCTTTTTCGGTGTTGGGCCATTGCTCTTCCACTTCCTCCATGCTTGGGGCTTTCTCACCTTGTTGAGTGATCCACTTTTTCATGAAGGTTTCAGGCATGTTCATCTTGGTTTTCATCAAGTGGTCCGTCACCGTATTGAAAAAGTGGGTGTCCGAATCACGCTGATACAGGCCTTTCAAATCCTCTTCAATTTTGCTGCGCATTTCCGCTTCACTACTCACCGAACCTTCCCCAAACAGTTTGTCATACAACTCTTGATTGATTTCGGCAGGCTCCAAGTGATAAATCGTCTTGAGGGTTAACACAAAAAGGCCCGTCGAAGCCGCTTGTTCAATTTCTGTCAAGCCAAGAACATCTTCCAGCTTGAAGTTATCTGAAAAATGCTTTGAAGCATTTAATTCTATGGTCTCACCAACCTTAAGGGCTTGAGCCGCCTTCGCTACTTTTTTATCGCTGATAGATTTAATTCCCACGCGGCCCTCTTTGGCCTCGCTTCCATCTACCGCATTCCCTTTCTTATCGACCATGAGGAAGGAACCAAAGAGAATATCTTCAGCACCCACCACATCCACTTCGGACATTTTGCCGTAGCGATTCCGGATGTTCTCCACTTCTTCGTCAATCACCGCCTTCGTCGGCTCAATCTCTATAAATGGAAGTTTTACTTTTTCACTGATTTCTAAATCAAATTGAGGAGCTATCCCGATTTCAAACTGAACTTGGAAGATATCTGCCGCAAAATCCACTTGGCTTGGCATCGGGAGTGGCTGGCCCAAAATTTCCAATTTCTCGGACTCCAAATAGTTGTACAAGCCGTCCTGAAGCATCTTATTCACTTCGTCCACTCGGACAGAAGATTCATACTGCTTGCGTATCATCGTCATAGGCGCCATGCCTGGACGGAATCCAGGAACATTTGCACGCTTTCGGTAGTCCGTTAAGGCCTTTTCTACTTTGTCAGCAAAATCAACCTGGGCAATTTCAACGGTAATGACCCCATTGTTCTTGGCGTCAATTGTGTGGGAAACATTCATAGTTCAGAGTCTTTGAAAAAAGGACGGCAAAGGTATGTCTTTTGAGTCGTAGGATTGCCGCTTTCTTGGGAAGAAGCGTTAACACCTTAAAGGGCGAATCGAGGGAGGGCTTGGGGCGCTTCATGGGCATTTTTAGTATGCGCAAACATCCTTCCCCTTCTAAACTCTCAAACCGACGAACCAAAAAAATGCCCACCGTTACTAGAGGGAGTAGTTTGGTGCGTGAAGGGGGAGTGTCCCCTTCGCGGGTGGACCTGAAAGGGAAGATGCAAGCCACTATCCCTTGGCCAAAGGCCAATATTTTAGTACCGTACGGACTTTCAAAGTGAACTTCATCACCCGTTAGGCACTAAAAATCCCCGCCTTTTTTGGGGCGGGGATCGTGTGGTGCGCGAAGGGGGACTCGAACCCCCACATCCTTAGGACACTAGATCCTGAGTCTAGCCTGTCTACCAATTTCAGCACTCGCGCCCTTGAGCCGTTTAGAGCCACTCATGGGACTCGAACCCACGACCCTCGCATTACGAATGCGATGCTCTGCCAACTGAGCTAAAGTGGCAAAGGGGGGCAAAGGTAAATGGCCGGATACAGAAATTCAACTAGTCCCGACCTTCTTTCTGCCGAGCTTGAATTTTGGATTCCGACATGCCTTCATTCGATTGAATGAGGATGTAGATCCATCCGTTTGATTCGATTTTCACTGCTGTGAATAGTTCATCCCCATATGTATCCAAAATGCGCAACGCTTGATCGCGATTGGGTTGATAAATTCGGCGCACGACCTCCATATAATCATCAGCATATCGGCCAGAGACTTCATACCACGTCCGAACTTGATCTCCTTGCTCTAAAAAAGTCTTAAAATGGGTCCCTTGGAAGGCATGAGGCACCTCAATGGCCACGGATTGCGCCCAACTTGGAGCACTAAGGCCAACGAGAAGAAGAAAAATAAATCGTTTCATGTGGTACTAATGCCGGCAAATTTACCCAAGAACAACGATGAAATGGTCGTTTTCTTATTAATTGCTAGGTTCCTTTCTCCCTCTACCCATGTAAAAACATTTAACTTTGACCAAGTAAGCTTCCACACCATGAAAAAACACTTATTTCTATTACTTGCCGTTTTAAGTCTTCAAGGCTTCAGTCAACTAAGTCCCGTGCTTGAGGTTGGTGGCGGTCTTGCGCTCAAACATACAGAGGGATTTTATATTCCTCGGCTCACGGTGGCAGGCTTAAATCTATACAAGGGAATTGGCCTCTACAGCACCTATGAGCAGCGAAATAATGTGGTCTTTGTAGATGACTTTAATGGAGATGGCGATTATCAGCGATACCTCATTGGGCCGACTTTAACCATCAACCAAAGCCTATATGCCTTTGCAGGAATGAGCCCTCTTGGCCCCTATGGATTAAATGGCGTTGGAGGTTTTGGCAAAGTGCGCAAGGAAATTGGCTTGGGCTTGGTTTTCAATCCCATCACCTTGCGCCTAGGATACTCTAACTGGGTTGGAACCACGCTAGGTGTTGCTTATCGTTTTGGATCGGATGCCAGCTCGGTATCATTTAAAGGGGCTTCAAAGAGACGGGTAAGAACATCGAAACCCAGCGCGTTACCTGAAAAAGAAATTATTCGCATTGTAGATACTGTGATTGTCACTGAAACGATCGAAAAAGAAATTATCAAAGAGGTTATCAAAGAGGTTGTGAAACCTGCGGAGCTTGAGCTTTTAGGCAACTTTTATTTCGAGTTCAACTCCACGACCATAGGATCCTCTGCTACCCAGCTAGATGAGTTAGTGGCTCTTATTCAAAACAATCCGAAAGAATCCTTCATCCTTATTGGTCATGCCGACGAAGTTGGCACGGAAAACTATAATTACAACTTGGGTTTAAAACGAGCTCAAAAAATTGCTGTACTACTCGTTACAAAGTATGGCATTTCCTCCGGGCAAGTGGAGGTTCGTTCTTTAGGCGAAACAGAGCCAGACGCTGAAGACCCAAACAATAGCCGACGAGTCGGCGTGTACATCCGGAAATAATATTCACGAGAAGATTAAACGTAAAAAGCCGGCTCTCGCCGGCTTTTTTCTTTCCTAGAAGTCTATTACTTCTGCTTTTCTTCAAGTGTCTTGACACGATCTTCTAATTTGCCGATCCATGTTTTCATTAGGTTCAGCAACATGAAGAGAAAGACCACTAACAAACCGCTGATTGCGGCGAAAACCATCGATGTCGACATTGCATACAAATTTTAGTG